>CAZHHY010000045.1:7179-12649 GCA_964532375.1 uncultured Muribaculaceae bacterium | reverse complement strand
ATAATGTTAAGAAGCGCCTTTAGTGGAGGTATTGCACTCTCTATACTTCCATCTCTAAAGTAAGCCTCGGCTACCTTCTTCTGAGACTCTACAATATTAAGAATACCATCGGCAAATTCATCTACACTTTGAAGCTCTGGCCTAAGCATATCTTCTGGAAATATAACATTAGGATTTTCAAAAACACGCCCAAAGAATCCATTCACAAACTTAGCTGTAATTCTATATCCCAAAATAGAAGCAGGAATTTTCTTTCCTTTATATTCAAAATCTTCTATCTTCTCTAAGTACCCCTCTTTTATCATAGCCTCGGGGTCTCTTTCCCAATTGTGAAGCCTAGCCCATAGCTCTGGAACCAGTAAACTCAAATCGTGATCTATCCTATATTTTTTACCTATATACCCAGCTGGAGTTGTAAAGCCATGATAACCAGTAATTATAAAAGATACCAAAGCATTATTCATATCAATTATAGGTAACAAAGCGTTAAAAGGCGCCTTAGTTAAAGCACCCTCAGATCCTGCACCTGTTGTAGATGGCGACTTCCCTGTCAAAGAGCAAATAAAATCCATAAACAGCTCTGGAAGTTCTTGATAATGAACTGGGTTATAAACAGCCAATGGACGTATCCCTTTCTCTGCAGGGTTATTCCTACGGCCAGGAAGAACACAATTTACAGGAATATATAATGGTTTATTGGAAGGTACAGACCTAGCAATGCGCATTCCTATTTCTGAAATATATTTATTTTGAGGATCAATAATATCTTCGCGAGTTTGTAAGTAGCGTACATTCTTAGATGGTTTGCCATCTACAATTCTAGCATTAGAAGAAGAGACATAATACTTAGCAGAATTATTTTGGGCCACATCTTCAATTAATTCTCTCATGGGGTTTGTAAAAAGATCGAAATTGATAACATCTTCTACCATCTCTTTAGCATCTTCTATTGTGAGCGGCTCAAAATTAGAGATGAAAGTATTTGGAGATGCTAAATCTTGCTCTGCCTTACAGTCCAACCCTCTGTTTACTGCCTCGTCTGGCCTTTGGAAGAAGCGATACTCACAATTGGCCAGAATTTTAACACTTTTATTATCTACTATGGGGTTCAGATGTGAGAGTGAACTAGTAGGCACTACCGTAGACACAGTAATATCGTCTTCCATCTGAAGTTTATCGGCATGTACATAATCTTGCCTTAGCTTAAAGGTTCGCCAAGCACCACTACCATCATAGCCTACTCTTAAATACCTAGCGGCTAATTTTCTATTAAGATATTTAAGCTCGTTCCCAGGCTGTCCGTTTAAAATATCGACAGAGAAGTAATCTTTCCAATTATTACCCCACTCTTCACTATAAAAGCGCTTGACAATAAAGGCTATACCCTTAATGTATTGAGGAATAGACTCTAGCCAAGTATTATATTCGTCTGTAAACTCAGGAGAAGGTGTGAGCAGCTTAATAGAAGAGCCCATAGATCTTTTACTACTCAAGAAAGAACGACTCTCTTTTTTATCTTTAGTAACATTTTTAAACCTACTACAATAATTAAAGTTAATTATTTCCTCTACCTCTTTAAAGTCTGAATCAAAATCTTTTATAAAGAAAGAGCCCGAGATTATAGAATCTGAAATAGATTTAGAAATCTCAGATTTACCACCTCCAGAAACAGTACAAGGTTTATGAATAAAAACACCCTCGGCATTAGTCTCTACCAAACGGTAATTTAAAGTACCCGCAGCCTTTTCCATTCGGTACTTATGACCATTGGGCTGTATATATGTTTTATTAGGCAGAAGCTTAATGCTAAAGTCTGCGTTTTCATATATCCAGGTTATTGTCTGTCTTTTTATATCGAACCTAGAGAGCTCTGGCACATAAATAATATTTTTATAATTATGATCTATCCCATACCCTTGCGGCATCATCTCTATTACATCTGGAAAGAGTTTAGCAACATCGGCCAATTTAACCTTAAAGTTTTCTGCCTTAGTAATTTGCCCTTCACCTTGATTGTAAGATGGAAAAATAAGAGCCCCACCCGCATGCTCTTCCTCGGCATTACCAAGCAAGTTTGCTGCATATGAAATGAAAGTTTTTATCTCTTTTTTAGAGTACCCAAAATAGTTATCGGCAATTACAGTTACTATCACACCCTCTTCTGTACGCAAGGTAAGTTTAAAAGACACCCCATCGTTATAGAGTTCGCTCTCATTTTCCCAACACATATTATCTCTCTTCTGACGCTCTGTTGCCTTAGAGATGTGGGGTAATCCCACTTCCTTCTTAGTGACTTGGCACAATTGAGGAGCAAGAATTACACAACCAGTATGGCCGCTCCAAGATTCATAATCTAAACCAGCATCGTTCTGAATGTGATAAGGAGAGCCCCCGTTACCAAAGATAGATTCTACAAAATCTAGGTTACTAACCAAAGAGCCAGGTGCAAAAAACCGAACTTCCATAGATTTCTCAGGACTAATTCCCTCAACTTTTGGGCTTACCAATGGCCTCAACAACAATGATACAAATACACTCGCCTTTTGACAAGACTCTTCTGTAAATGGCAAATTAAATATATCTCCCTCAATTTGAGTGGCCTTATGTAGTAAATGAGCAGCAGTAATAGCTGGCACTGCTTTTTTATCGTCTGGAATAGGCAAGCCACCCTCGGCAATATGAAACACACCCTTAGTGGTTCTGCGGTCATTTTTGGGGTTATGTAAAACGCCCTGTTTAACCCTATAAGAATTTATATATTCCGAGGCGTACTCTTCGCGTTTTTCCGGAAGAGATAACTCTCTTGCAATGCCGTAAAAATCTAGAGTAAAAGTAAACGAAGGAATTTTTATTTCTGGTGCGTCTAATCCTTTAAAATAATTTTTGATAAACGTTTGGATACGTTGGTCGGCAGGGCAAAGATAGTTTTTGAACTGCCTTTCACGTTCTCTGTAATTTATTATTAAAGATTTAGCTAGCGCAAGAAATCCATCGGATTCATCGTCTCCGCAAGCATTATCTATAAGGCCCAAAGCCTCTAATCTTAATTTTATATATTGGTGGATATATTCTTTAGAATTCTCTTTAGCATTTTCAAAAAAACCTAAAGATTCCATCTCTTTTCTAATCTTGCTTGTCAATTGCTTATGCATTTAAATAACATTGTTAGTATAAGTTTATAACTATATGCAAAAATAGTTCCTTATTTTTTCTAAATTTGCCTTTAAGTCAAAATTAACAGAACGTAAAAAGCACATTATGAAAAATTATATATTATCGCTCGCGCTATTTCTAATAGCAACCACCTCTTTTTCACAAAATTATAGTGCAAAGGACAAACAAATCTTCGAAAAATATAAAGCACAATTCCAAGATAAAAAAGAGAGCGATTTTAATGATCTAATTACACAAACCGCACTATTTTTCATAGGCACTCCCTATGTAGCAAATACTCTTGAGATAGAGCCCGAAGCACTCACAGTTAACTTATCTCAATTAGATTGCACTACATTCGTAGAGACCGTTTTAGCCCTATCTAGAACCATTAGAGCAGGCCAGCCCACTTTCGAAAAATTTATGGCTCAGCTCCAATTAATTCGCTACCGAACTAGTGAAATAGAAGATTACTCTAGCCGAATTCACTACACTAGCGAATGGATAGCACAAAACGAACAAAGAGGAATTCTAAAAAACATTACTAAAGAGAATAGCGGCCAAGAGATTGCTTTTAACTTAAATATTATCTCTTCAAATCCAGAGAGATACAAGCAATTAAAAAACAATAACCCGCTCACTAAAAAAATAAGAGAGACCGAAATCAAAGCCTCGGCACTCAAAAACTACTATATTCTAAAAGTAGATATAGAAGCAAATAGGAGTGGCTTTAAAAGCGGAGACATTGTAGCATTTGTCACTACAATAAAAGGGATAGATGTTTCTCACATTGCCTTTATCTATAAAGAAAAATCACCCAAAGAGCGCCTTACGTTTATACACGCATCTTCGGGTGAGAAAAAAGTTGTTGTAGAAGAGCTTACTTTAGAGCAATATTGCCTTAAAACTAAGAGCAATAAAGGTATCATAGTAGCTCGCCCGCTTTAAAATCAAAACGCTATTTCTTCTTATTCTTGTTAGACAAATCTTCGCTAACGTCTGTGTAGTCTAGGCCTTCACGATATACACTCATAGCTGCTAAGCTCATACCCATACTAGAGTAACCTCCATCGTGATAGAGGTTTTGCATTGTAACCTTACGAGTTAAATCAGAGAAGAGACTAATCACATAATCGGCACATTCATCGGCTGTTGCATTTCCTAATGGCGACATTCTCTCGGCAAAATCTAGAAGTTTATCAAAACCCATAATTCCACCGCCTGCTGTAGTCATAGTTGGCGACTGCGAAACAGTATTAATTCTAATATTTCGTTCACGGCCATAAATATAACCAAAGCTACGAGCAATAGATTCTAACAGAGCCTTTGCATCGGCCATGTCGTTGTAACCATAAAGAGTTCTTTGAGCAGCTACATAAGTAAGAGCAACAACAGAGCCCCAGTCATTAATAGCATCTAGCTTACGGCAAGTTTGCAAAATTTTATGGAATGAGATTGCCGAAATATCTAAAGTTTGATGCAAATAGGGGTAGTTAAGATCGTCGTAAGTACGTCCTTTTCTAACATTCGGAGACATCCCAATTGAGTGCAAAACAAAGTCGAATTTGCCACCTAGGTGCTCCATTCCCTTTACAATCAAGTTCTCCAAATCATCTACATTAGTAGCATCGGCAGGAATTACAATAGTATCGCACTTTTTTGCAAGCTCGTCTACCGAACCCATTTTCATAGATGCAGGAGTGTTTGTAAGTACAAACCTGCCTCCCTCTTCGTAAACTCTTTCTGCAGTTTTCCATGCAATAGAGTTGTCGTTCAAAGCCCCAAAAATTAGGCCTCTTTTTCCTTTAAGTAAATTATAAGACATATTTATCAATTTAACATCCTATAAACACCCCTATCGCAATATTGTTCGTCAAACCTACACTATCTTCGCCAAACTCTCTAAATAAAAAAACATTTTCTTATGGAAATTTGTTTTTTAGGAAATCATATTTATCTTTGCATTATTATTTCCTGTAGAAATTATTTCTAAATGGAAATATGAGGCCACAAACAGTAATCCCTAATAATCTGTATCATTAAAATTAGCTTCGGCTCAAATAAAAACATTAATTAATGAAAGAGAAACTATTAAAGTTAATAAAGAAAGAGTGGCTGCTACTTGCGGGTGCAGCACTAGGTGCAATTGGTGGATACCTCTACTGGTACCTCATTGGCTGTAACAGCGGAACCTGCCCAATCACCTCATCTCCCCTCAATAGCACTCTATACGGGGTGGTACTAGGAGCGCTTCTACTTAGTCTGTTTAAAAAGAAAGAGAAAAAATGAGAACTATAATAAAGGTAGAAAGAGCTTC
>CAZHHY010000045.1:0-7079 GCA_964532375.1 uncultured Muribaculaceae bacterium | reverse complement strand
CTGTTTAAAAAGAAAGAGAAAAAATGAGAACTATAATAAAGGTAGAAAGAGCTTCTTGTTGTGCATTCAACAACTCTATCAACAGAGAGATTGCATCTATAAGCGGTGTATATGGAGTAAATATAGATAACTATAAAAATGAAGTTATAATAGACCACACAATAGAAGTCTCATTTGAAGAGATAGTTACAAAACTAGAAGAGAACGATTATAAAGTATTACCGGGCCAACTACCAGAACAAACAGACTACTCTACCTTTGAATGGCCAACAGAACAATAAAGCTATAAAAGTGTTAATAAAAGAGAATACCACATAGCGAAAAGAGAAAGAATAAATAGAATTAGAAATAAAACAAAGAATTAGAAATATTTACTTATGAAAACAATTCATCTAACAAAAGAAGATTTTTTAAGCAAAGTTGCAAACTACGAGTCAGACCCTACAGAGTGGAAATACTTGGGAGATAAACCCGCAATTATAGATTTTTATGCCGATTGGTGTGGCCCATGCAAAACTATAGCTCCTATACTTGAAGAACTTGCAAAGGAATATTCAAACGATATATATATATACAAAGTAAACACAGAACAAGAGCAAGAGCTATCTGGCGCTTTTGGAATCAGAAGCATACCATCACTTCTTTTTGTACCAATGGAAGGCCAGCCACAAATGGCACAGGGGGCACTACCAAAAGCATCTTTTAAAGAAGCAATTGAGAAAGTACTTCTTGGTAAAGAAGCGTAGTTAACTTATTGCAAACGTAATTAATTAGCAAAAGCACATTAAGCTAACCAATTTTTACAATTAGATTTTGATACTATCTAGGCCAATTAATGGGCCAATAAAACCACTCCCTTTATGGGGGTGTTTTTTTTGCGTAGGAAAAAGTTCTTTATGGTGTCTATTATTAGTAATTTAGTGTTTATATAATCTATTAGAATGGAGAATAGCAAAGAGCTTGAAATAATTGGCGAAATTCTCAATGGCAAAACAGAACTGTTTCGTATTGTTGTAGAGAATTATAACCAACAACTTTTTAGGGTTGCTCTAGGTTATATGCATTCAAAAGAAGAGGCAGAAGACATTGTACAAGAGGTTTTAATAAAGGCCTATAATTCACTTTGCACATTTAAAGGAGAGTCTAAGCTCTCTACCTGGCTATACCGAATAACCGTTAACACCTGCCTAAACGAACTTAGCAAACGTAAACGAAGATGGCTATTTAGCAATATAGACGAGGTTCACAGTTCGTTTATAGACTACTCACAACAAAAAAACCCAGAACAACAACTTATAGAAGAAGAGACAAATCGTAAAGTGAGAAAGGCAATAGACTCATTACCCGAAAAACAAAGAACAGCCTTTATTCTGCAAAGATATAAAGAGCTCTCGCAAAAAGAGATCTCAGAAATAATGAAACTTACAGAGGGAGCAGTAGAGCAACTGCTACAAAGAGGAAAATCTAATTTAAAAAAACGGCTCGGCATATAACTACTCAAGCGTAGGAAAAACAGCTAAAAACTGTCAAAGGTAAAAGGGAGAAATAGAATGAATACAGATAATGAACATAAAAACATCTTAGATAACTTTATAGATAAAGAGTTAGAAATAAAGCCCAATCCTTTTCTTGCTGCCAAAGTTATGGATAGAATTGCTAACCAAAGCATTAAAGATACCAATGAGTTTGCAATAGCAACAAAAGAGCAACCTCTCTTTTTCAATTTAGCTATGGCTATTAGTGTTGCAGCCGTTCTTGCATTAGGTCTATTCCTTGGAAGCAGTTACAACAACCAAGGCAAATATCACACCCAAAATAATAATTCAATAGCACTCATTATTAACGACACCCAGCTAGAAAATTTATATCTTTATAATATTGATGAATAGAATCTAAGAGGCACCGAATCTAAAACAGAGTTGGAAGAAACAAATCGAAAGTAATAGAGTCAAAAAAATTGCAATGAAAACAGAAATAAAATACAAAATACTATATTGGGCTGTAATATTATTGGCATTATTGAATATAAGCACAATAGCCTCTCTTTTTATCAATCGCAACAACTCTGTAACAAACCAAGAAGAGACCATTATTATAGATCCAGAGAGATCTCCTCTTAGCGGAATGTATCTCAAATCTGAACTTAATTTTGACCAGTCACAATTAGAAATATACCGAAACCTAAGTAGAGAATTTAGGCATAGTGCCAACCAAACAATTGGTATTTTAAATTCATACAAATCTAAACTTTCACAAGAAATTTCACAAGAGAGCCCCAATAGAGAAAAAACAAGACTCTATTCAGATAGTATAGGTATCCAACATGCAAAGTTGAAAGAGATTACCACAGATTTCTACCTTAATCTCCGCAACAACTGCACACCACAACAAGCTTTAAAGCTAGAGAAAATATTCGAGCCACTATTTAGAGACAATCCAAGCATGAGAGGTTCTGGTGCAGGAAAAAAAGAGAGAAACCGTAGGAAAAACTAAACCCATCTGTCTTATTAGTAGAAACAACAAAAAAACAAATATCATGAAAACAAAAGTACTACTAATGAGTTTGGCTTTAGCCGCAATTACAACTACAGGATTTGCTCAAGATGCAAACCAAAATATTAAAACAACTCAAAGAACGGGCACTCTCACAGAATCAACTGCAAACCGGGTACAGCGCGCATGTTTTATAGATGCAGATAAAAATGGCCTTTGCGATAACTTTGAAAATGGAACCTGCAAGATAGGCACCGGCAAAGGTTTAATGGATGGAACCGGCAACAGACAAGGCCTTAGAGATGGTTCAGGAGCAGGGCGCCAAAATAGAACAAGCAATGCAAATGGAATAGGCCAAGGGAAACGTGGTAATAACAGAGGCCATGCCCCAATGAATAGCAATAGAGGCTCAAGAAGAGGTAGAAACAACTAATGAGGTAGTTTCAACTAACAGAAATAACAATGTGTTTCGTGAAAAGCGGTTAACCCAAACGGGTGCCGCTTTTTTTGTTACCTAATCTACTAGAGCATTTTTCAGAATCTCTATAGGATGAAGTGCTTCCCGCCCAGTACCCTCTTTAATTTGCTGGCGGCAAGAGGTGCCCGGAGCCGAAATTGCAACTTCTAACTTTGTAGCACGCACCAAAGGAAATAGCTGCTGTTCGCCTATTTCAATAGAATATTTATAATGCTCCTTCTCATAACCAAATGACCCGGCCATTCCACAACAACCTGTAGCCAACGTTTCAACCGAATAATTTATAGGAATAGAGAGCATTTGTGCCGAAAACTCTACAGATGCTAACGATTTTTGATGACAATGGCCATGCAATTTAATCTCTAAACTATTATCTGTAAACAAAGAACTATCTATGTGGCCAGCTTCAACTTCGCGCATTATAAACTCGTCATACAAAAGAGTATTCTTAGCTAATTTAGAAGCATCGCACTGCATATGAGAAGGTACTAAAGAGGGGTATTCATCTCTAAAAGAGAGGATTGCCGATGGCTCTATACCAACTAAAGGAGTCTCTTTAGAAATAACATCTTTTAATAGTTCAACATTTTTAATAGCCAAAACTCTTGCTCGCCTAAGCATACCTTTAGATATTGCAGCCCGGCCACTCTCTACATGTTGTGGAACAATAACCATATAGCCCAGCCTCTCCATTAGTTCAATGAAAGCAATACCAACTTGCGCCTCATTATAATTGGTAAACTCATCTGCAAACAAATAGAGAGTTCTTGGCTGCTTGCCTTCATTATTCAAACCCCTTTTTACTGCATTACCAATTGTCAGTTTTGCATGTTTTGCAGCCCAAGCACGAAGTGTATGTCTCGAAAGAGCAGGTATTTCTCTTTCTGCAGCAAAATTTAAAATCTTTTTAAGAAATGCCGAACTTATCTTATTGGCAGCAAAGAAATTGTAGACTCTAGGAAGCAAAGAGCCAAAGCTTTCTATCTGAGCCATTCTCGAAATCATAAAAGACCTAAACGAAGGGCCAAAAATATCGTAGTGATGCTGCATAAACTCGGCCTTAAAACGAGCCATATCTACATTAGAGGGGCACTCACTTTTACAAGCCTTACAGGATATACATAAATCTAGCGCTTCTAAAATCTCTTTTTGATCGAAAACCTTACTTGTAAGTGGGTTAGTAAGTAATTCACGCATAATATTTGAACGGCCACGAGTACTATCTTTTTCTAAACCAGTAATACGGAAAGAGGGACACATAGATCCTGAAAATAGATGCGATTTAAGGCAATCTCCAGAACCATTACACTGCTCAATAGCACGAATCCAGCCACCCTGCTGGGAATAATCAAAGAAAGTTTCATACTCTTTCACCTCTACATCGGGAACATAGCGTAAAGAGCTATTCATTGGCGGAGTATCTACAATTTTCTCTAAATTGAAAAGGCCTTCGGGGTCGAACGCACTCTTGACCTCCTTCATAATACCATACAAGAAATTGCCATACATAAGAGGAATAAATTCGCCTCTTAAACGGCCATCGCCATGCTCGCCACTTAAAGAGCCCTTGTGTTTTTTTACTAATAAAGCCGTCTCTCTAGCAATTTCTCTAAAAAGAGCTACATCTTCACTTTTTTTAAGATTAAGAAGAGGCCTTAAATGTAGTTCTCCAGTACCAATGTGAGCATGATAGACACACTCTAGAGAATGTTTTTTAAGCAATTCATTAAAATCTGACATATACTGTGGTAGCCTAGAGGGAGCTACAGCAGTATCTTCCACCACAGAAACTGGCTTAACATCGCCAGCCATAGAAGAGAGTAGCCCAAGCCCAGCTTTACGTAACTCCCAAACTCGAGGGGCAAGGTCTTTCGAAACTAAACTACAATGATAGACCAAACCACTATCTAGTAGAGCTGCTTTGGCTTTAGTTACCTTCTCTAAAAGCGCCTCTTCTGTATCGGCTACAAATTCTATAACCATAATAGCAGCAGGCTCTCCAGAGATAAAAAACCTATTTTTACTCTGAGAATGGTTAGATTTGCTTAACTCCAAAATATTGGAATCCATAAGCTCTACAGCAACAGGGCTATGCTCTAGTGCAATTAGATTCGCCTTAAAGACATTTTCCAACGAAGAGCAATGGGCACAAACCAACATTTTCTCTTTTGGTGGCAACAGAACTAAATTAAGCTTAAGCTCTGTAATAAAAGCAAGCGTACCCTCTGAGCCAGCAAGAATTTTGCATAAATTATAATTAGAAGCAACAAACTCATCTAACGCATAACCTGTATTGCGCCTACGAACAGCTGGGTCTGGGAATTGCTCTTTAATCTCTTTTAAGCTATACTCATCTCTTAGTAGAGCAGCCATATACCTATAAATCTCTCCCTCCCTACCCTCTAGCTTTTGCTTAGCCACAAATTCATCTTGAGTAAGATCTTTAAAAACAGCAACGGAACCATCTGAAAGGACAACAGTAGCCTCTAATAGGTGGTCTCTGGTACTCCCATAAACCAATGAATGAGAACCACATGAATTATTCCCAACCATTCCACCCATACAACATCTATTAGATGTAGAGGTTTCGGGGCCAAAAAACAACCCACCCTCAGAAGCTTTTTTATTTAGAACGTCTAAAACTACCCCAGGCTCTACTCTAGCCCAACGCTCTTGAAAGTTAATCTCTAGAATATTATTGAAAAACCGAGAAATATTGGCCACCACTCCTTTACCTACAACCTGCCCAGCCAAAGAGGTACCCGCTGCTCGTGGAATAACAGAATAACCCTCTTGAGCAGAATATTTTACAAGATCTATAACATCTTTGGTGTTCTTGGGATAACAAACTCCCTCTGGGAACTCTCTGTATGCCGAAGCATCGGTTGCATATAGTGCCCTAGAAAGGAAATCTTTCTGTATTTGCATTATCACTCTATCTTAAATAACCCTAGTTACTCCATTTTCGGTTAAACGGTAACTCTGCTTACTTTCTGGGCAAACAGCAAAGCCATTTTCGTCAAACTCCAATTTATGTGCATACTCACTTACCCAACCTACCGCTCTTGCAGGCGCCCCCACAACCAAAGCATAGTCTGGGACCGGTTTAGTCACAACAGCCCCCGCACCCACTAAGGCATATTTTCCAATATCGTTACCACAAATAACAGTTGCATTGGCTCCAATAGTAGCTCCTTTGCAAACACGAGTATTTACATAATATCCCTTTCTCACTACTGCACTTCTTGGGTTAGTCACATTAGTGAACACACACGACGGACCAAGAAACACATCATCTTCACAAATAACACCAGTATAAACAGAGACATTATTTTGAACCTTAACGTTTTTTCCCAAAACAACCTTAGGAGAAATAACCACATTCTGTCCAATATTACAAGCCTCCCCAATAATACTATCTGTCATAATATGAGTAAAGTGCCAAATTTTAGTACCTCTGCCTATTTCCGCCCCGGGATCTATAACAGCCGATTCATGTGCAAAGTAGTCCATATGCCATAATTAAATGTTTGGTTACAAATTTACATGATAATTTTTAATAGCTAGCCAAAGAACTCAAAAACTTACTTAAAAACAGAAAATCAAAGAACTAATAGCATATTATTAAGCAATTACTCAATAGCTACACGCCAATTACTCAATAGCACACTCCGTAACACTGTTAACTCCTTTCAATCCGAAATAGCTTTCTGTTATAGTTCCCTTAATAAATACTTTTCTCCCAAGGTTTCCTGGATTGTCTTTTAAATTGAGCGTTATTCTTACTGGCCCAGAAGTAAGCGCAACTCCAGCGCATAAATCTCTATTTTGCTCACCTACAATTGAGGCAATAGCAATATTAGTATCTGTACTAAACGGCCCAGAGGAGATGAGAGATGCCGTTGTAAGGTAGCCTGCCACAAAACCACTCACCCACACACCTTTTGCACCTACATAACCAGCAATCTCATCTACCGACAAAGCCAACTCTTTGGTACTGCCATCGCGTCTCTCTCCAACTACCACGTTTTCTGAGATCCACACAGAGGAGGTATCAATTAGAATACCTGTAAACACCTGTGAATCGCCAGACGGATTCTCACCTCCT
>CAZHHY010000044.1:0-12674 GCA_964532375.1 uncultured Muribaculaceae bacterium | reverse complement strand
TACAAAGCGTTTTACTTTGAGCTGGCTGGCTAGATCTGCGCAAATCTTGGTACCTAGTACGTTGGTTACTACTGCTGTAGATGGGTGAAATTCCATCATTGGTACGTGTTTGTAGGCGGCTGCGTGAAATACTAGGCTTGGCATGGCGCAGGTGAATACTTGGCGCATGCGTTCTTGGTGAGAGACGTTGGCTACTATTGGTTTTATTTGTACTTTGGTGTTCATTGCTGTGAGCTCTAGCCAAAGGTCGTTCAATGGGGTTTCTGCCTGGTCTACTAGTACTACTTTTTTGCATTTGAATTGTACTACTTGGCGTGCAATTTCGCTTCCTATGGAGCCGGCTGCGCCTGTTATGAGTATGGTTTCTCCTTGGAACTGCTCTTTTATGAGCTGTTTGTTCATCTCTATTACGTTGCGGCCTAGGAGGTCTTCTATTTTTATCTTATTTATTTGTGGTGGTATCTGTTTGTCTGTGCTTTGTGTGTAGCGGCTTATGGTGTTTACCATTAAAACTTGAAGCCCATCTATTATGCATTTGTCGTAAAAGTCTCTAGGTAGGGTATCTAGTTGGGTTTTGGTGACAAGTAGAGTGTCTACGTTATAGGTGAGTCTAAGGCTTTCTAGGTTGCCGTTTACGTGTAGAATGGGCAGGCCACACACTTGCATGCTGGCTTTGCTGTTTGCTATTGATATAAATGCTATGGGTTTGTATTTGCTGCTGCTGTCGCTTAGTAGGTCGCTTGCAATTTTTGCTGTTTCGTTATCTACTCCAAGAATAAAGGCACGAGTTTTTCCTTTGTTATAATTGCTAGTTTGTAATGTGTCGAAAGTTACCTTTACTATTGCGCGAAAAGAGATTTGAAGGGCCAATACTAAAAGCCCATGTATTACTGGAAACCAAAATTGAGAGAGTTGTAATGGGGCATCTGTTAGTGCCCATGTTAGTATAGCGCTAGTTCCTATATAAAGGGTGGCAGCCATTATTGCTGCCGGCGCCAATCTCTTAAAGTCGTGGAAAGAAGAGAACCTTACTATTCCCTTGTAACTTTTAAATGTAACTGCACCCAAACCATAAAGAGAGAGTATGAGTATGAATTTTGGTACGAATAGCTGCCCTGCACCAGATGCAATAGCCTCGCGAAACATCCACATAATAGTGAATGCAAGGCCAACAATAACCAGGTCAATTACAAAGATAATCCACCGTGGCATATAGTTGTTCAAGAAGAGCGTTAAGTAAGGCCTTACTTTATTGAGAAAGTTTTGCATAAGTTAAATTTGTGTGCGTCGCTTTTGGTAATTGTTCGTGTGTGGTAAATGCGAACTTTAAAGCACAAAAATGTTGGTGAGTCACATAAAGTGTCTCACCAATTTTATAGTTTTAGGGTTATTCACCCTCAAGGCTAAGTGATACAAATATAAAAAAGAATCTCTAACTTTACTAAAAATATTTGTTACATAATTCTCACACTCTTACGAATCTTAACCTATCTATTTTTAGTTTTCTGCGCTATTGCCCAACTCATAACACTTACACAACTTCTTTTGTTTATTAATTTTCCCAAAGTTTTCACGATGTTGTTGGTTATTAGGGATTGAATGGCTAAATAAAATTTATTGAATTTTAATAGAACTGGGTTTTTTTTGATTAGTTTTATGCTTTAAATTGTATGTTATGACTAATATATTGAGGTATAGAGGGCTGGTTGCTGTTGTGGCAGGGCTGGTTTTTGGTTTGGTGGCTGTTTCTTGTGATGGACAGGGGCGTGGGATAGATGTGAGACCATTTAAGTTTGCCTATTTGGCAGATATTCATGTAGATGCAGGGACTTTGAGTGTAGAAGATTTGGAGAGTTCAGTGACAGATATTAATAGCCAGAAAGATATTGATTTTGCAATTTTTGCGGGTGATATTACTGAGTTTGGTTCTGATGAAGAGATTATGAAGGCCAAGGAGGTGATGGATAAGCTTGTGGTACCTTATTATATAATTGCTGGCAATCATGATAGTAAGTGGAGCGAGAGTGGTTGCAACACTTTCGCGAAGGTGTTTGGTTATGAGGTGTTTGAGTTTGAATTTAATGGTGTAAAATTTATTGGGACTAATAGTGGCCCAAATATGCGAATGATGCCGGCCTTGGTTCCGCGCGAGACAATGGTGTGGCTAGATTCCGTGACTATGGCTACTCCTAAAAACATGCCTGTGATTTCTGTGAACCATTACCCGCTAGACAACGCCATGCTTAATTACCAAGAGTTGCTAGATTATTTGCGCCGAACCAATATTCAGTTGGCTATGTGCGGCCATGGGCATAACAATAATGCTCTAGACTTTTCTGGCGTGCGTGGTGCAATGGGGCGTTCTAATTTGCGCAGTGGTAAGCGGGCCGAGGGTTTTGCTGGCTACAATGTTGTTTCTGTTGCTGGAGATTCGTTGTGGATGACAGAGCGCAAGGGTGGCGTAACTGCTGCCAAGCCTTGGTTTGCAATTAAGTTGCTAAAGCGGGCGAATAACCCAAGTGTTTACGAAAATACTTTGACTGGCAAAAATGATTCGGCGAATAAAAACAGCTCGGCAGATAAAAAGTCTAATGCGAACAAAGATACCTCGGCTTACCAAAATACGATTAAGGAGAGCGATAAAGAACAGCCGCTTAGCGTGGTGTGGGAATTTCAGGACAATGCCGATATTGGTAGTGCGCCGGCTATGGAGTTTGGGCTGGTCTACATTTCGAATAGCGCGGGTGCTGTAAAGGCGCTAGATGCTACAAATGGGGCTGTGATTTGGACCTACACAACTGGTGGAAAGATTTTCTCTTCGCCGGCTGTGCACAAGGTTTCTGCCACTTTGGTGGTAGGTTCTTCAGACAACAATATTTACGGGCTAGATGCTCGCACAGGTGAGCTTCGTTGGAAGGTTGCTGCCAACAAAAGTGTGCTTGGTTCGCCCACAATTTTCAACGACATAGTATATATAGGTGCATCGGATGGCGTTTTTCGTGCGTTGGATGTTGTTACTGGTGAGTTCGTTTGGAGCTACGATAAGATTGCTGGCTTTATCGAGTCTAAGCCGTGGGTAGATAGTGAGGGGGTTTATGTGGGTGATTGGGCAAACCGAGTTTATGCTTTCGACCCCGTTACCGGAGAGCTGCAGTGGGAGTGGAGCAATAACAAAGGCAGGGGTTTATCTGCCGCTGCTGTATGGCCTGTTAAGGCCAATGGGAAAGTTTTTGTTGTTACTCCAGAGCGCAAAATTCACGCTTTGGATGCTGCTACTGGTCGCGAAATTTGGGCTGCTCGCGGAGGCCGTGAGGCAATTGGTCTCTCAGACGATGCCAATGCCTTTGGCACTTCTGCCGAGCACTCGCAACCCAGTGCTGTTTACATCAAAACCATGCAAGACACCGTTATTGCATTCAGTACAGCCTCATACAACTCTGCCAACTTGAGCCCATCTAACAGCTCAACTATATTAGGCAGTTCAATAACACCAGGCAATTCTGGTTCTGCAATTAAAGTAGGAAAAGTAGGTGAGCCAATTAAACTCTGGCAATCACACACTGGCTATGGCTACGAAATTGCCCCCAGCCCAATCACCAGCGCCTATGGCCTAGGCTTTATTCCCACCGACAAAGGCAACATCTTTGCCCTTAATGCCTTAGATGGAACCGTAGCCTGGAGCTACCGCTTCTCAATTGCCCTTATCAACTACATCTGCCCCATAGGCAACAACCAGCTCCTAGTCACCTCCATGGATGGCAAAGTGGCCCTGCTGGAGCTTTAATATATAGCATATATCATAAATTGCTGCAAAGCAGCTAACTAGCGTCGCAGACACCTATTGGAAGTAGATCAATCACCTCTGAATCTGAAGATAATCTAACTATTCTATTACTATCTTTAATGTTGAGTAACTGTGAGTCTAAGAATTTTGAGTTAGGAATTTGTGAATTATTCTCATGTGAATATATACTCGTCAGATTATTAATCTGTTTACCTAATGGCTTAAAGGAGTGGATTGCATAATCAAAATCTTCTAAACTTTTAAAAGATATAACCATAAACGTAGTGTCAATTTCAAGAAGTGGGGTAACATCATTTTTTGCAATTGTTTTTTGAGAGGGTAATTTACCTCTGGTTCTAGCATGAGAAGAAAGAGAGGTTTGGTTATTTAGAAAAAAACTCTCTGAAAGTGAATTCCCCAGAAGTGGTAGCATTCCATTTTTTCTTAAGTGAATAACTTGTGGATGATGGTTGTAGGAACTCCAAATGTAATCTCTATGAGTTGCACAAATGTGGTCACGAGAAGCATTACTCAAAATATAAAGTAGATTTTCTTTTGCAAGCAAATATGAATATATCTGAGATCTCCCAAATGGTTTCTAAAAAACAGGGCCTTTAAGCTTTTCCTTTACATACTTTTCCTCTGCATACTTTTCATATCCTCCACCTCTTTTAATTATTTACTTCTCCAGTACTAATGAATTATAAAGATAATTAAATGTTTTTTCAAATCTACGTTTTTTCATAACTCGTTAATAAATAAGCAAATAACTTTTGTTAATACCCTGTTTTGGGTCTATTTAGAAAAGTTAACTTGTTGAATATATAGCATTTGCAAAAAAATGTAGTAGTTTAAAGCGTGTGTGGGCATGGTTTTTTTTGGTGTAGCGACGGATTTTATTATAATAGGCGTCTAATAGAATATAAGAGCAATGAAGGATCAAGAACAGATAATCAAGAGAATTTTAGAAGGTGAGGCTGAATTGTTTCGGCTGTTGGTTGATTTTTACCATAATAGAATATTTGTTCTTACGAGGGGGTTTGTGCATGTGGTGCAGGATGCCGAGGATATTACGCAGGAGACTTTTATTAATGCGTTTGTTTCGTTGGGGAGTTTTAAGGGAAAATCAGATTTTTCTACGTGGCTTTATAGAATTGCAATTAATACTACGTATTCTTTTTTAAGAAAAAAGTCTAGGTCAGCGACAAACAACAAAAAAATAGACTCGGCAATAGAAGTGACAAACGATAAAAGAGCTGAGTGGGCAAATGGCCAGATAGATATGAGAGAGAGTGGGAGAGATCCATATGAGATTATTAGCTAAAAATAGATTAATGAATTGATATACAGAGAAATAGATAGGTTGCCAACGAGCCAAAGAACTGCGTTTGTGCTAAGCAGGGTAGAGGAGATGTCGCAAAAAGAGATTGCGAAGGTTATGAATAGTTCTGTACATGCGGTAGAATCGCTGTTGCAGAGAGCAAAAAAGAGATTACAAATAAAGTTAACACCAATTATATATGAAAACAGAACATAATAACTCACATTTAAAAAAAATAATTTACTCTGCAATTGAAAAGGAGAAGGAGCCAATTTTTCGGAGTAATAGAGTTAATTTAATTATGGATAAAGTGAATGAAGTGAATTTGCAGATATCATTAGAAAATCAACAACTTACTTCCAAAATGGCTTTTGTGTACGGATTTTCTATTGCTGCCTCAATTTTCTTAGGTTGTGTAATAGGTAACTTGGCTCAAACATATACTTCTATTCAGGTATCTTCTACAAGTTTAGATTTGATTAATGTTGGCTTTAGTAGCCTTATTTTACCTATTTAATTCTCTATTATGATGAGTAACAATTATTTAAAATTAGTGAGAAGACTTAAGCTTTGGGTTATTATTCTTGCAATCCTTAATATTACTATTATAAGTACAATAGGGGTTAATATGTACAGGGCTAAAAAAAGTGAAATTGCGGCAAACAGAAACGCAGAGGGTATTAATAATTTTTTTGCCAACTATCTTAATTTAAATGAGTCTCAGAAATTACAGTTCGATTCAATTTTTGCAGGTTATAATATTAGTCTTAAAGAGGTGGGAGTTAGATTAAGAGATGTTAAAGAGAGGCTTAATACACCTGGAGTTGAAAGCGATTCTGTTGTGATGAATAAAATTTATGAAGACTTTATAGCAGCACAGTCACTAAATAGAGATTTAACAGTAAAGCTCTACAACGATATTAGAGATATCTGTTCACCCTCACAGGCCAGTAAGTTTAATAGTATTATATCACAAACTATAATTACCCAAGAACATCATAAAAAGAATCTTTCAGAAATGGAGTAACCTAAAATAACTTGAAACTAACTAGACCAAAAAAACACTATGAAAACCCAAAGGATTATTGTAACTATTCTTTTTGCTTTACTCTCTATATCGCTTTACTCCCAGGAGTTTAGTGTGTCTGGTATTGTAAAGAGTGACAAAGGTGAGCCAATAAGTTTTGCTTCGGTACATCAAAAAGATAGTAGACGCCATATTTATACAGATAACAAAGGGGAGTACTCTATAAAATTATTTAAGGGTAAAACCACATTGATTTTTTCTTGTCTGGGATATGAAACAAAAGAAATTGAGTTAGACATCATCACGGATAGAAGAGAGTTAATAGTTATTCTTCAAGAGACGTCATTGAGTTTGAATGAGGTGACTATTGTTGCAAAATCTGTGGAAAACAAATCTGGCACTAGTGTTTATGAGATTGGAGAACAGGCTATTAAGCAGGTTCAGGCTGTGAACCTCTCAGATGTTTTAACTCTCCTTCCGGGGAAAAAAATAGCTCCTCCACAGATGAATCAAGTTCAACAGCCCGACCTCAGAACTGCTGCCACCTCATCTGCCAATAATTTTGGTACTTCTATTATATTAGATGGAGCTCAAATTAGCAATGACGGAAATATGCAAGCAGATAACCCAGCTTCCTCTATTAGTGGAAATAAAACGGCTGTAGGGATGGGAATAGATCTTAGAACCATAACCACCTCTAGTATAGAAAAAGTAGAGGTGATTAGTGGAGTTTCCTCACCAAAGTATGGCGATCTTACTTCGGGCGCCATTATAGTTAAAAGTAAAGTTGGCAGATCTCCATTAATAGCATCGGTAAATTTAAATCCCTCTTCATATCAATTCTCCTTAGGTAAAGGGATAGAGCTCAACAAAGACAATGGCTTTATAAATACAGACTTCTCTTACACCTACTCAAATGCAAGCCCAATTGATAGAAAAGATTATTATAACAACGTAAATCTAGCTGTAAGATGGAGACGATACTTTATAAAATCTCTGGAGTGGTCAAACACAATCTCATTTGCGATTAACACCTCCAACAATGGGCAGAGAATAGATCCAGATGAGCTTTATAAAAATAAAAGAACTACAAACAGTCAAAGATTCCTAACAACAATAAGCGGCAATCTAAAATTTCTAGGCACAACTAGTTATAATTTTAATGCGAATATTGAGAACCAATATGCTAAAACTGAAGTTTTCAAAACAGATGGTCCTTTTCCACTTATTGGTGGTTTAGAGGCAGGGACTTTTTTTACAACTTATTCTCCAATAGTTTATGAACAAGAAGGCTTAATTAAAGGGTTGCCCATTAACTTCAATGGCAGATTAGAGGTAGATCAGGATTATAAATTTGGGAATTATTTACTATCACAAAATACAGGTATTCAATATTCCTACACAAAAAATAGAGGAAAGGGCAGAGTCTCTAGTGGAGATGTAATTGGGCTAGGGGGAATTGCTGACAGCAGGGGAGCTAAATTTCATGAAATCCCAGCTTCTACATCACTCTCTGCATACCATGAGTCTAATCTTCGAAGAGTTACTGATATTGTTAGGCAGGAGCTGAGGCTTGGCCTTAGATATGATTTTATGAATAGTAGATATCATTTAGCTTCTCCAAGATTATCTTATAGCCTTTTATTGAAGGAGTTTATTAAAGTAAGAGGTTCTTGGGGAGTAGCTTATAAGGCACCGGCGATGATTCAACTTTACCCAGGCCCATCTTACCATGACTTTGTAAACCTTAGTTACTATGCTAACGACCCTAATGAACGGCTGGCAATAGTTACAACACACATAGAACAACCCACCAATGAGCACCTCAAACCAAGTAAAGGAGACACCAAAGAGATTGGGATAGATTTTGAAAGGAAAAACTTTAATATTAGAGCTACCTATTTCTACAAAACGCTCTCTCGTGGTATTTACCATACTAGCGAGCTATTGGTCTTAGACAAACAGATGTATGAGATTATTGAAAAACCTCAAGGGAAACAACCAATTGTGGCTCCAATAGAGGGAGATGTAGTTAAGATATTACGCACTAAAAGAGTTGTTAACAACAGCTACACCGCTACCACAGACGGCTTTGAGCTTGTAATCACACCCCCAAGAATAGAGCGTACTAACACCAGTTTTAATCTCTCTTTCTCTTATATGCAAACAGAAGAGAACGATTTTGGTTATAAACTTGAACTTCCAAGTTCAAATATAGGTGATATTTCAGCTAAATATGGAGTTTATGAAAATCCAATAAAAACCAGTTTTTTAAGCAGTGGAAATTTAACTATTGTGCAACACATACCTTCTTTAAAACTTCTATTTAATTTGATAGTTGAGCTCAATTTCCTTAACTATTATAAAAGAGAAGGGGCCAGCCTCTACCCATACGCCTATTACGACGGACAAGGGGAGTTGCATCAGCTTGCCATAGAAGATAGAGATAAACCAGAGTTTATTGGGCTCAAACTACCAGAAGTTACCTATACAGACCAAGGTAATGCTCCATTTTACACCAATTATCACCTTCAGGTAAGAAAAGAGACGGCTGGTGGCCACTCATTTAGTTTTTTTGCCAACAACTGTTTTTGGTACAACCCACAATATTTGAGAAATAATGTTAGAAGGACACTCAATAGCACAATAGCTTTTGGTTTTGGAGTCTCATTTAGAATAGCAAACTAATTAAAGTAAACAATCATACCATTTAAACAAAAGAGAAACACTTATGAAAAAGACAATGACAAAATTGGCAGGCTTAACTGCCCTATTGGGGATAGCATTTTTATTTGTGCTAACCAGTTGCGAAAAAGATAGACCAGAAGATTTATTAGGTTCTATCTCAGTTCAACTTAAACTAAAAGAGGGATTGGGAGACATCTCTCTTGCAGATGTAAATTTGAGTCTTATAAATACGCAAGATAACGTAGAAAAAAAGATGTTAGCCAATCAAGCAGGTGCGGCTACTTTTGGCTCTCTTACAGCTGGAACATATAACTTAAATGTTTCAGAACCAAGAGAAAATGGCGAGTACACCCTAACGGGAACAGCTACCAACATAGTGGTAAGGATGAAAGAAGAGACAACCGTAGAGTTAATTTTAGACGCCACCATTTCAAATGCAGGACTTGTAATTAAAGAACTCTACTTTGTTGGAGCAGGAGATGGTTACGTATCTCTCTTTAAAGATCAATTTATAGAGATATTCAATAACTCATCTGAGGTGATTTATGCCGATGGCTTACATGTAGGTCACTTCTTCTCGGTAGAGAGTCTCTCTTTACCACCATCTGAAACTCCTGGTTTAGATATTGAAAATAGTGTCTATATGGATTGGGTCTATAAAATTCCAGGGGATGGAATGAAATACCCTATTGCTCCAAGTAAAAGTATAATGATAGCGTTAAATGCTATTAACTTTAAAGAGGGCAACCCTAAGGCAGATAAAGCTGTAGACAACTCAATTGCAGATTTTGAGTTTTACGGAGTTGATTGGTTAGAAGCGCAAGGCAGATCAGGCCATGTATGGGATTTTAACAATCCAGACGTACCAAATGTCACTCCTGTTTATTTGGGTACTGCCGGTTTGGCTTTGATGGATTTAACCAGCCCTGTTGTTATGATTTTTAGAAAAGAGAATGATTTTAACCAAAGTGATATTTATAATTTTCATTACACTAACAAAAGCGGCAGCGAGAAAGAAATTGACCTAGTTAAATTTCCAGCAAAGGAGATAATTGATGGAGTAGAGGTATTGGGCAATTCTTCATTAGGGAAATTTAAAAAATTATCTAAAAAAGTAGATGCTTCCTTTACTTATATTAATCCAGATGGAGGAGCCTACTACAATAGTAAAAGCCTCCGCAGAAAAATTGATGCTTCTGCTACCGCAAAATTTGGTAGAACTGTACTTCAAGATTTGAATAACTCATTTCAAGATTTTGAAGTTTTAGATTTACCTACACCTAAAAGCTACAATTAACTGTAATTTAGATAATTATGAGATCCCTTAAATTAATCCTTACTTTTCTACTATCGATTCTTATTAGCATCTCTATAAGAGGTAAAGAGCTGACTGACTCCCTTATACAGAAAAAAGTTGATTACCAGTTTCTATACTCACAATACAACAACTTCTTTTCTGAAGTTCCATCCCTATTATCTCATTGGAGCTATGACAATTGGTCATATTTAGGAGTGAAATATAATTTTCAAGAGGGTAATTTTAGGGATCTTCAAAAACACAATAAGTTACAACAGCTAAACATAAGTACTGAGTCTTTATATAAACTACCCAAAACTAATTGGACATTTCATGGGAAGTTTAGCTACTCCAATGGCCAAGCAGATAGTGTAGGATCTAACCTCTCTTACCATATTGGTAGAAATGGTTCTCCTTATTATCTCTTACAACTTAAAAGAGGTAATTGGTCTTTGCAAAACTATCAATTTAATGCAGCTGGCTCAAATGAGATATCAGAAAGGCTCTCGCTTGGGTTTAAAATAGAGTACATAGGAGACTTAGCCTTTAGAACTTTAGATACCAGGAACTCACAACCTACCCTCCACACCAACCTTGTTTTTTCTGCCAACTATAAGATTACAGAAAGACAAGCCATAAGTTTGGGCATAGAGCATGAAAGATTTAAGACAGAACCGAGTTTATCAGATAAATTCCAACACACCAGTGCAGATCAAAGTTATGGTCGCTACTTGAATGGGGGCTTGGGCACCTACTTTAAAAATGTGAACTATAGATTAGGGAATACCACTCAAAAAGGAGGAGTACTTTTGCAATGGCTCTGCCAAAATAAATATTCTACTTATACAGCTATTTACAAAGCCAATCTTGGCCAAGATGCCTATATTAATAAAAATATTACAGATGCAAATGAAGAGCATAGGATTCTTCAATATAGTTTTAACCAACACTACGGAAGGCTCTCGACCTTAAATAGAGTTTCTAATTACTTTATAATGAGTAAATTAGATTTGGAGTTAACAAAAGGTAATGGAAAAATTTGGAATGAACCAGACAACTCCTACATAAAAAACTATCAAGTTAATATTCTTCAATCAGACTTTACGGCTACTCTATATCGCCCTCTCTCCTCATTAAGGAGAATTAACCTAGTTGTTAACTATATAAATGAATCTAGATTTGATGGAAGCTATGGATATAGCTTTGACTACTCCACTCTTTTTGGAGAGCTAAATACAGAGTTCCTCTTTAATATCTCTTCAATTAGAACTGGATTGATGGTGGGTGCAGCCTATGGAAAAAATTTAAATAATTATCACAATCCCAATGCAGCATCCAGCAATTTATATTTAAACTGGGTTGCGGACCCTCTTATGAGCTTCTTAGCTACAGACTACATAGAGATACCAGCCTATTTGAGATTTGATATTCCTGCAAAAAACTCATTAATTGAGCTCCTTTTGACAGCTAAGCATCAATTTCCAATAAAAATGAATTATCAAACAGGTGCACAATTTGACTTAAAAGACAAATTTTTAAGCTATTGTCTTTCTGTAAGAGTATACTTTTAATTTTAAACCTCAATATTAATAATGAAACACAAATTATTCTTAATGGCCCTCGTGCTCATACCTTTATTGCTAAACCCATCGTGTAAAAGAGCAAATCAAAGTTATTCAAATGATAAACCAGCATATGTTATTTACAACAGTAGCGGCAAAAAAGTGACCTATAGCCAGATGTTAAAATCGATCTCTTCTGCCGATATCTGTTTTTTTGGAGAACTACATAACGATGTTATTTCACACTGGTTAGAGCTACAACTAGTACAAGATTTAGACTCCCTAAAAAAAGGCAAATTAGTTGTAGGGGCAGAGATGTGGGAAGCAGACAATCAATTAATATTGGATGAGATGCTAAAGAGCAAGTTTATAGACCTCAATACTTATGTAGAGAACTCTGTTCTTTGGTCAAATTTTACTACCGACTATAAACCCATTTTGCAATATGTACAAAAAAACGACATTCCATTCATAGCTACTAATGTTCCAAGGCGCTATGCAAGAATGGTTTCTAAACGAGGCGAAGCTGCTTTAGATTCTCTCACTGCAGATGCAAAAGAGTATATAGCACCTCTTCCCATACATATGGATTTAAAAGACAAGTTTTATAGCTATATCTCAGATGTTTTTAAAGAGACTATTGGGGCAATGTCTGCAGGTACCTCTTTAACAAATGCGGTAAAAGCCCAAATGGTAAAAGATGCTACAATGGCTCATTTTATAGTGACCAACCTTCCAGAAGATGGGTATTTCTTTCACTTTAACGGAGAGCTCCACTCTGCATTCAACTCGGCTATTGGGTACTATATAGAACATTACAATCCAAAACTGAAGTTTAAAACCATCTCAATAATTAAAAAGGAAGATCCTTTTAGCTTCAAAAGCAAAGAGAGCAGAGCAGACTTTAATATTGTAGTTCCAGAAAATATGAGCATCTCACATGGCAACTAACAATAATACCACACCTTTGGTAGCGGTAGAGCATCTCTCTCACC
>CAZHHY010000043.1:0-12689 GCA_964532375.1 uncultured Muribaculaceae bacterium | reverse complement strand
TAACAAGGTATTAGAAGTATTCAATTAGAGTGTTAGAAGTAGTGTAACAAGGTATTAGAAGTATTCAATTAGAGTGTTAGAAGTAGTGTAACAAGGTATGAAGAGTATTAGAATAGAAAATATTGGGGAGTTAGATAGGGCTGCTCAAGAATTTATTGAGCAAATTGGAGGCTATTCTGTAATTGCGTTTTATGGTGCGATGGGGGCTGGGAAAACTACTTTTATTAAGGCTTTATGCAAGTGCTTGGGCATATTAGACAATGTGAACAGCCCTACATTTAATATTATTAATGAATATAGAACAGCCCAGGGTGAGTCTGTTTTTCATTTCGATTTTTATAGGATAGAGAGGCCGGCCGAGGCTTTGGATGTTGGCTTTGAGGAGTATGTCTATAGTGGCAATTTGTGCCTTATTGAATGGCCAGAAAATATTGAACAGATATTGCCCCTTGATACTCTCAAGGTGCAAATATCTGTTCAAGAAGACGATTCAAGAATTCTCTGTTCTTTGTCTTTGAGCTAAGTGATTAATTTATAGCACAAAATGTGTTTTGCGATTTTGCCCTTTTTAAATATTTCTTAAAAATATAACGTTAATAATCAGGATGTTGATTCAAAGACAAAAAGATCAATTTTCTGGGTAAAGTAGGTATGGTTTGCGTTGGATTTTGAATTTCTCTACATCTGAAGCCCACATTGCTTTAATTTCGGCTGCAGATTTGCCTTGTTTAATCATTTTACGTACATAATCTTGTCCTATAAGGAGTTCGAAGAATGAGCGGAAGAAATGGTCGTCTAAATTTAGATTTGTATAGGCATCAATAACATAGTCTAGGTTAATTCCCGCTTTGTTAATCTCTTCAATAGATGGTTTTGTGCGCAGGTCTACACCATAGCACTCTTGGTTAAGTTGTGGTGGGAACTTGGCTCCGGGAATGCTTCGTGGGGTAAATTTAAAGTCATAGCCTTTCATGTTTGGGTGGCCATACATTTGAAATGCCTTATCGGTACCTCGGCCTAAGCTAACAGGAGTAGCCTCAAAATAGCAAGTAGACGGGTAAAGGTATATAGACCTCATATCGGGAAGGTTAGGAGAGGGCTTAACCGGGAGTTCATACATTGTAGCGTGAGTGTAGTTCTTGTTTTTAATAACTGTTACATTGCACTGAATGCCTTTGTCTAGCCATTTTTCACCGTTAATCATACCGGCTAGTTCGCCAAGTGTCATACCGTGAACGGTAGGGATTGGTAACCAACCAACTCCAGATTTATATTTCATATCTAAAATGGGGCCATCTACGTAGAAACCAATTGGGTTAGGGCGGTCTAGAATAATCATTTTCACTTTACTCTGCGCACAGGCCTCCATCATACGGGCCATTGTTGTTAGGTATGTATAGAATCTTACTCCTACATCTTGTAGGTCATAAACCATAACATCTATCTCTTTCATAAGCGAAGCTGCAGGTTTACCTGTGTTGCCCTCGTAAAGAGATTTTATTGGAATGCCGGTTTTCTCGTCTATTGAGCTGGAAACATGTTCGCCAGCATCGGCCTCGCCTCTAAAGCCATGCTCGGGAGAGAGTATTGCAACTACATTTATACCAAGGCTCACCAACGAGTCTACAAGATGAGTTTTCCCTATAATACCTGTTTGGTTTGTAAGCACTGCTACTTTTTTGCCTTTAAGAAGAGGCAAATATTCTTCCATAGATTCGGCACCAGTTTTAACTGCACATTGGGTACTGCTTTTAGCACTTTGGGCAAATGCCGAGAGAGTTACGGCAATTAAAAGAGAAAGGATAAAAATTCTTTTTGTCATAATATCTTGATTTGTTATTGATACTAAAGGAAGTTATTTTTGATGCTATTTAATAGGTAATATCCTATAAAAGTAAGGAAAAATGCAGTGATTACACAACTTGCACGTAGTATTTGCTGGTTTTCTTTTGTAAGTGGCCTATTTTGGTAACTGTAAAGCCATGTTGTGCAGCAACTTGTTTTAGGTTTTCTTCGCCTTCTGGTTCAATGGCAATAAGGAGCCCTCCACTAGTTTGTGGGTCGCACAAAAGTGCTTTTTGCTCTTTAGTTATCTCAGATACTTTATGGCCATAACTTGCAAAATTACGATTTGTGCCCCCAGGAATACACTCTTGTTTTATGTAATACTCTACACCCTCTATTCGAGGAACGTTGTTGTATTCAATTACTGCAGTTAGGCTACTTCCCTCTGCCATCTCTAGGCTATGGCCTAATAGGCCAAAACCGGTAACATCTGTCATAGATTTTACTTGTGGCATATGAGCCAGGATTTCGCCTGGAGTATTTAGTGTGGTCATTAACTCAAGCGCAATTGCTCTGTCTTGATATTTAGCAACTCCAAACTTCTCTGCAGTTGTTACTAACCCTATGCCAAGTGGCTTGGTAAGGAATAATGAGCACCCCTCTGTTGCGCCGTTATTCATTTTAACCATCTCTTTATCCATAATTCCGGTAACTGCTAACCCAAAAATGGGATCGGCACTGGTAATGCTGTGGCCACCTGCCAAGGGAATGTTTGCAAGATCGCATACGCTGCGTGCTCCACTAATAACCTCTCCTGCAGTTTCTGCCGAGAGTTTGTCTAGCGGCCAGCCAAGAATTGCTATTGCCATAATGGGTTTACCACCCATAGCGTAGATATCTGATATTGCATTAGTGGCGGCAATTCGTCCAAAATCGAAGGGGTTGTCTACGATAGGAGTGAAGAAATCAGTTGTGCTTATTATGGCTCGGCCACCCCCAATATCGAATACTGCAGCATCGTCTTTACTATCGTTTCCTACTAGTAGATTTTCAAATACCATTTTTGAGCGGCTGTTTTTAAGAATCTCTTCTAAATCTTTAGGTGCTATTTTACATCCGCATCCTGCTCCGGGGCTAAATTGTGTGAGTTTTATCTCTTCCATTATTATTTGTAGTTCGCTTTTTTCTAACGTGTTTTTGCTAGTGTTTATAATGCGATGTTTCTATGTTTTATAATAGGTTATAGTGTAATTACTTTAGTGCTGTTGTGCTGAATGTCAATAATGTCTAGCATTGTTCCAACAGATCCTACCTTAGTTTTGTCTAGTAAATTGTTAAACACTAGGCATGTTTTACAAAGAATTATTTTTGTTCCAACCTCTTCTAATTGTGTAAGCTCTTTTATGACATTAGACCCTTCACATGCAAATTTTACTCCATCGGCGTAAAAGCAAATATAAGAAGGTATATGATTTTCACTTTTAAGTAGAGTAAAGTAGTTTTTTATTAATGAGTGTGTAAGCTCTGGGCTAGATTGCCCCATACCATCTCTATTGACCATTATAGCAACTTTGCTGTTAATCTCTTGTCTCATATTATTTGAAAGTATTATTAAAATTGATTGTTACGGCACGTTGCTGTTTATTAATCTCTTGTCTCATACTATTTAGGAGTGTTTTTTAAGTTGGTCTCTGTTGGAGTAATATTAAAATTAAGCGCGATTGAGTCTAGCTGCCCAATTATCTCTTGGCTATTGGTGGGGTCGAATGTAATTTTAGGCATTGTGCCGAGTTTGTCTCCAAAACGATTGACTAATTGGTTACTATATGCCTTGTCGTAATATATAAGACAAATTTCGGCCGCAGTTTTTAGATCGTTATTTTCGCAGGCTTCTAGTGCAAGTTTGCATTTATCGTAACCCAATCTCTTCTCTATCTTTTGAATAGAGGCCATTAAGTTTTGAGCTGGGTAGTTGCCATAGTCTCTAACGAGCCTATCTAACCTTTGCTCAAATGTAGCGTCAATAACTACTAGTGGAGATTGTCTCATTTGAAGCCAAAATGGTTCGGGAATAAAATCTTTGCCAATATTGTGACTCTCGTCTTCTACCCATGTTGGTAGAGCGGGGTCTAAATTGGAAAGTTCATGATGTAAAATATTTTCGAACATCTCTGTAGTGGGCTGGGCGCTCTGCCCAATAGCACCAAAGGCACTCCCTTTATGGTGTGCAATACCTTCAAGATCTATCACTTGCCTGCCAGCTTTACTTAATAGTTGCAGAAGATCTGTCTTGCCAGACCCAGTAAACCCACCTAGTAGCACAATGTTATATGGCTTTTCTAGTTGCTCTCTAACATAGGTTCGGTAGCTTTTATACCCACCAATTAAGATGTTGCACTTAATGCCAACAGTCTCTAGCAACCATGCCATAGAGGCACTTCTCATACCACCTCGCCAGCAGTGAATCAAAATATCTTCACTGTGTAAAGAGAGAGCAAATTTTGTAAAAGCAACTAGTTTAGGACCAACAATTTCTAGCCCAGAAGTAACTGCTTTTACCTTACCTTTCTGTTTATATATTGTTCCAACCAAGGCTCTCTCTTCATTTGAGAAGAGTGGTAAATTAAGAGCCCCGGGAATATGAGCTTGTTCATATTCTCCCGGGGACCTTACATCTATTATTGGCGTATTGTTAGAAAGTTCTAAGAACTTTTCAATTTGAATCTCTTTTGACATAGCTTTTCTATCTATGCAAAAGTACTATTTTTTTTAGAAATTGAATCTAAGACCTAATGAAGGTAGTATTGCTGTAGATTTGTAATCACCCACAAATGGAGGCATTGGGCTAGCTTGAGGCATTGATCCTCTAGTAGTTTGGCCATTTAGGTACTGAAGAGCAAGATCTATAGCAAAGTTTTTAGTGGCTGCATAAGTAAGACCACCTGTTACGCTAAACTTATTTGCTCCCGGAGTCTCGGGGCTATATAGCATTTTGTCTCCTGGAGTTGAGTCATATATGAAACCCATTCTAACAGTAAATTTCTCTGAAGCATAATATTCACCACCAATGCGGTAAATCATTGAATTCTTGAAATTCTTCTCTTGAACAGTTTTAAAATTTATATCTGGGAACTCTATAGTTAAAAAATCGTATGCTTTCCAACCAACATATTGAATTTCGGCAGATAGTAATAGATTTCTGTTTGGTTTGAATGCTGCTCCAAAAGTAAGGTTTGAAGGAATAGGTAATTCTGCTTTAAATTTTTGACCATTAAGTGCTTTAGCACCAGCAATAGAAGCATTGAAAAGAGGAGACCCTGTGGTGGTGAGTGCAGTAACTAAAGTTTCTAAGCTAGCAGAACCGTAAGTTACAGAAGCATCGCCATCTTCTATTTTCATCATAACTTTTGAACGATAAGAAAGTCCAAAGCTCCATTTATCGTTTAGAGTATACAATAGACCCAAGTTAAAACCATAGGTTACTTTGGTTTTTCCTTGAAGCTTAGCATTTATTGGAGAAATGCCTATAGTGCTAGTAATAATATCTTTGTATGGCTGCGGAAAAACAGGAGATGCTAGGTATCCTGCAAGGCCACCTATTGGAACAAGACCTTTGTTGAGTTCGAAGCTACCAAAGTCTACCATTAGGCCAGCTCCAAGGCTCAAATTCTCACTAATTTTGTAAGAAATAGTTGGTTGAACGCTAAATGCCTTCAAAGAGATGTCTTGAACTAAGTGAGTTCCTCTCCAGTTTTCTGGGTAGAAAAGGCTGTTACCAGCTGGGTTTGTAATACTTATGCCAGCATAAAATTTATCGGTAAGCTTGTAACCTGCATATCCAAAAATTGGTGTTCCAAGAGGATTATCGCTTTCTGCTTTGTAGCTGTCGGTAGTGCTATTATATGTAACCTTTGACATTATACCTGTAACGCCTAGAGAAATATCTGCGATGCCACTCATATACGAAAGACCTGCTGGGTTAAATAGCATGCTTTCTGAGCCTAATTTAAGGGCAGCTCCTAAGTGACCCATTCCAATTTGGCGGGCACTTTGAGAATTTATTTGATACCCTTCTGCCATAAGAGTTAGACCAATAATGTTGGCTATAAGAAATAGTGTAATTTTTTTCATGATAGTTGTACTGGATTATTAATATGATCAAAACTAATGTTTAATTGAATATTTTATATTCAATATGTGAAAAATAGTTGTATCATTTGTTAATCAGGCAAGTATATATACACTATTATGTATGACAAAGTGAAAACATGTGATTATCAAAGAAAAAACCCTTTGTGAAAAATCCAAATGGATAGCACAAAGGGCTTTAATATTTATACTAGGATGAATTTATAACAGTTAGATATCTATAATAAATCTAAAAGATATTTATGAATTATAATACTAGTTATTATTCATTTGTGGAATTTCAACTTCTTTGCGAGAGTCTCCAATTAGATGCTCCGAGAAATAATCTGCCATTCTCCAGAAGAAATATTCGGTCATATCTCCAAAACCGTGTCTTTGACCAGGCAACATTAACATATCGAATCTCTTATTAGCTTTTATCAGAGCATTCACCATTCTTAAAGTATTTGCAGGATGAACGTTGTTATCGATATCTCCTGTTACTAGCATTAAGTGCCCTTTTAGGTTTTTAGCCAATTGAGAGTTCTTATCTATGCTGTATTTGAAAGTAGTATCGCCTTTCTCTGAAATTTGCTCTAGTACTCCGTGATGAGTTTCGCTCCACCAACGGTTATAGATGTTGTTCTCATGATTACCAGCACTAGATACAGCTACTTTAAAGAAATCTGGATATACAAGCATTGCTGCAGTAGACATGAAGCCACCGCCAGAGTGACCATGAATACCTACTTTGTTTCCATCTATAAATTTATATTTGGCTGCTAGTTTTTCAACTACTACTTTTTTATCTTCAAGACCATAATCTCTTAGATTACCATAGCCGTAGTTGTGGTACCATTTGCTTCTTGCAGGGTGCCCACCTCTGTTACCAACAGTAATTACTATAAAACCAAGTTGTGCAAGACGGTCTACTCTATCCATTCTTCCACTCCAAGATGTGTTTACTGCCTCGGTTTGTGGCCCCGGATATACATACTCTATTATTGGGTAGAGTTTTGTTGAGTCAAAATCAAAAGGCTTATACATAACTCCGTAAAGATCTGTTTTGCCATCGCCTGCTTTCACGGTAAATGTTTCAGGGAATTTATAGCCAATTGCAAACAATTGTGAAAGATCTGCCTCTTCTAGATTAGCAACAACCTTACCGGTGTTGTCTATCAATGAAGATTTTGGTGCGGTATCTACCCTTGAGTAGTTATTAATAAAGTACTTCCCATTCTCGGTAGAAACTGCTGTATGATTGTAATTCCCGGGATTTAGAAGTCTAAGATTGGTGCCATCAAAGTTAACGCGGTACTGATGAGTGTAGTATGGGTTTTCACCTGCTTCGCGACCATTTGCAGTAAAATAGATAACTTTTTGAACAGCATCTACAGCAACTACATCTTCTACGTGGAACTCGCCCGATGTTATTTGGTTCTTAAGATTGCCTTTCGTGTCGTATAGGTATAGATGAGCCCATCCACTTCTTTCGCTCCACCAAATAATGTTATCACCCACAAATCTAGGTTGGCGAGTCTCTATATAGGTGTTCATTCTCTCTTCTATAATAGGTTTAACTGTATCGGCAGCTATATCTACAACACAAAGGTCTATGCGTTTTAGATCTCTACTAGAGCGAACTAGATAAAAATTATTAGCATCGCCTTGCCAAACTCGATGTTTTAAAGTGTCGTACATTGTCTCTTTAAGTGTAGGCATGGTTAAAATACCTAGCTCTTGGTCTTTAAATGCTTTGGCATTAATGTTTTTAGCCTCTTTGTTTTCCATATCAAATACATATAGATACTTTACTGGAGCTCCAGACTCGCCCGGCATTTGATATTTATATTTCTCTAACGTAGGTCTTGGCTCGGCAAGAGAATTTATAACCCACAAATCTTTAACTTTCTCTGTGTTGCTTCTAGTAAATGCAAATTTTTTAGAATCTGAAGACCAAGTAATAAAGGCTCCCATTCTTACATTTTTCTCTTTTTCGGTTGCATCTATATTGCTGTTCCCCATACCATAACCAAAATCTACAGTACCTCCTGTTGTAAGTTGGTGTTCTACAATATTGGTGTCTTTTGGATCTATTCTGAGTTTCTCAAAATTTTCCATATCCATATACCAAAGATTAAAGTTTTTTGAAAAGACAACATATTTCTTATCTGGAGACACGTTACCCCACATAGGATATCTCTTTGCTGGCTCAAAGTCTATTAACTCTGTTAGTTTTTTGGTTTGGATGTCATATTCAAAGTAGTGTACTTTATTTACTTTTGCGGGCTTGGTAGGCGGTTTTGCTTTAACCTTGGTTTTCGTTGTGTCATTTAATGCAACAGTGTCTTTAAGCTCTTTTTTTTCTACTTTATCTACCATAGCGGTACTAGTAATTTTAAAAGTAAATGTCTTGTCATTTTTGAGCTCAAGAGCCTGTATTGGAATATTTTGAGCATCAAATGGGTCTTTTACAATCTCGGTTAATTGAGCAGCAAGCTTAGCATTGTCGAAAAGTGCACTTTTTTGCCCTGTAACAGGATCTACAATAAAATAGGAGAGACCCTCTGGAGAGCGCCATGCATACCAGAACTTATCTGAATCTTTAAACCAATTGGGTAAGATAGCAGTAGTGAAAACAAGCTTGTCAACTTTGGAAGGTGAAAATCTTGCAGCAAGATCGTAATTTGCCTTATTAACCGGGGTCTGTTGTGCCCAAGATACTATAATTGCAAATAGAATTGATAATGTTAAAAGAGACCTTTTCATGTAAAAAGTTATTGAATATTAGATAAAAGTTAAAAATTTGAATAAATTAATGCAAAACTCAATGAATTAGTACAAAATTACAAATATTTTTAAAGTAAACTAATTTGATTTTAAGTCTTTTGTAAGCCGAGGCTATCTATTGTTTTATTTCCTTTATGGCCAGGCTACTTTCGATTCATGCTCCATTCGCCCACCTCCATATCGTGAAGTGCACCATTCTCTACACGAAAACGTAATGCAGTTCTAACAGTTTGAAATCCTTGATAACCAGCAGCACCCGGATTAATGCATATTACGTTGTTTTGTTTGTCATTCACAACCTTTAAGATATGGGAGTGGCCACAAATAAATACATCTGGTTTATGAGCAGTAATTAGTTGGAGAGCACGACTATCGTAACGGCCAGGATAGCCGCCAATGTGCATCATTAGAAATTTCATACCTTCTAATTCGAAAAATTGGAGATATGGGTGCACCTGCCTAATATCTGTTCCATCACAGTTGCCATATACCCCTCGTAAAGGTTTAATAGAAAGAATAGCTTCGGACACCTCTTTGTTGCCGAAATCTCCGGCATGCCAAACCTCGTCTGTATCTTTGAAAAAGGTTGCTAGATTGGAGTCGAAATGACAATGGGTATCGGAAAGTAGTCCTATAAGGGCCATGTAGTTACAGTTTAATTATAATTTTCTTTTTGTAAAGGTATATTGCCATGAGAGTGAAAATAGATACATATACCAAGGCGTAAAGTAGAGATGCAAACTCATTGCTTCCTAGCAAAGAGACACAGCAATTTTGATAAAGCCAAGTAGAGGCACTCATAGTTACCTCTTTAAATGTACCATCTTCCAACGAAACTACTGTTTGCCATTTAATAATTCTCCCAACTGTTTTGGCAAACACCCCTGCCATTACAAAGGCAAAAAGAGGATTTAAACCCAGTGCTTTGAATGGGAAGAATAGTTTCTCCTTTCCTTTTATATCTATTAAGTAGATAAAGAAGGCAAGCATAATAACAGACCAGCCGCCAGCGTAGAAAACATAAGAAGGTGTCCAAAGTGGTTTGTTGATTGGAATTACTATACTCAAAATAATACCGATACCAAGTGAAACAAGCCCAATGGTGTAAAGAGAGCCCACTGCCTCTATCTTCTCTTTGCTTTTACGAATTATTCCACCAATTAAGTACCCAAACAGTACTGTTGCCGAACCCGAAAGCACACCAAGCAGCCCCTCGGGGTCAAAAGGTAATCCAAACCCTTTGTATACATGAGCTGCGCCCACAACTGCGACATCTATTGCACCAGAGATATTTCCCTCTTTAGAGAAAGGGGAGTCGCCACCAAAAAGAACCAGAATAAGAACATGCAGAGTCATAAGAGAGACTCCTGCACTAATGATTTTTTTAGGTTTTTGTAGCCACAACGCAAGCAAAGCACCAATAAGATAGCAAAGTGCTATCCTTTGAAGTACACCAAAAATACGGAGAGATTCAATGTAGTTCAACCAGTTTTGGCCAAATGAGAGATTGGCCGCGGGGCTAGTATTATAGAATGGAAAAGCATTTAGAAGTAGCCCAGTAAGGAATATAAGAGCACTTCGAGTGATAACTTTTTTAACCGAAGAGCCGTTTAGAGTGTCGTTGTACTTTGCAAATGCAAAAGAGAGGGCTGCTCCTACAATAAAGAGGAAGAATGGGAAAACTAGGTCTGTTGGTGTGCAGCCATGCCAAGCGGCATGTTTTAGAGGAGGGAAAATCTTTCCCCAAGAGCCTGGGTTGTTCACTAAGATCATTCCGGCAATAGTCATTCCACGAAGCACATCAAGTGCAGTGTATCTGTGAGATAAAGTCTTTTCCATCTTGAATATTTTGTTAGAGACAATTAGAAATATCAAAAAACTTGAACATTTCAAGGCAAAAATAACCTTTTTAAATATATTTGTCTTTATTATGGAACTCTTTTATACGAAAAACATAGATAATGGCACAGCTGTTCTAGATGAGCAGGAGTCTATCCATTGCACAAAAGTGCTAAGAAACAAGCCGGGCGATATTATTAATTTTACAGATGGCATTGGCAATCTATATAGTGGAAAGCTACTTGCAACCAAAGGAAAAGAGGTTGCTATTGAAATTATAGAACGAAAAGCGAGCCAAGATTCTAGACCATATTATTTACATATGGCAGTTGCACTAACCAAAAATTATGACAGATTTGAATGGTTTCTAGAGAAAGCTGTAGAAATAGGAGTAGACAGAGTAACTCCGCTTGTTTGTGACCACTCAGAGAGGCGTGTTTTTAAATACGAAAGAGCAGAGCGATTAATACTCTCGGCATCTAAGCAATCTTTAAAGACTCTATTCCCTGTTTTAGACGAAATAGTTAAGGCTTCAGATTTTATTGCCACTGTTGAAGCTTCTATGAACGATTGTTCTCTTTACTCTACAAGTCATAAACCGCTTAAAATAATGGGGCATTGCCGTGAGGGCGAAAAGATTGCAATTACTTCAATTCTTGGTGAGGCAAAAGATGCTTGGATAAAAAAGAGAGATAGAGAATCTATGCATACCAACATGGTAGGTATAGATTTGTTACGTAAGCCTCACATAGTTATTATGATAGGGCCAGAGGGAGATTTCTCTGTAGAAGAGATTGAACTGGCTATCAATAATGATTTTAAAATAATGGAGCTTGGGAACTCTAGAATGAGAGTAGAGACTGCAGCTGTTACAGCAGTTACTGCGGTCTATCTCAATTACCTAGAGAGCAAATAAAATTACCTAGAGAGTAAATAAATTACATATCCTACATAGATAACTATAAGGATAGCGCCTTCTGTCCTGTTTATATTTCTTCTTTTTCCTCGCTTTGCAATTGATAGTACCAATATGGTTGCGAACCCGGCCATAAGTACATCTATCATGCTATCTCTTGAAAATGGAAGAGGCAGAATGATTGAGCTTACTCCAAGTATGAAAAATATGTTAAAGATATTGGAACCTACTACGTTACCAATTGCTATGTCGCTATTTCCACGATATGCAGCTACAACACTAGTAGCAAGTTCTGGTAGTGATGTTCCTAATGCTACAATTGTGAGCCCAATGACAGTGTCGCTCAATCCCCAGTTTTTAGCCAACTCTGTTGCACTTTTAACAATGACGTCTCCTCCATAAACTAATGCCCCTATACCACCAAGTATCATTAGTGTAGAGATAAATACCGAGTATGACTTTGTAGTTGTTATCTCTTCTGAATTTTCGGTATCGGCAAGCTCTCCTTTTTTTGCCGATAAAAATATGTAATAAAGAAAAATTGCGAAAAAGAGTAGTAAAATTAATCCATCTGAGCGGCTTATAGCTCCAGGTTTCCCATCTATGAAGTAGTCGCCTGCTACAAAAATGAGTGCAGCAGATGCCAATACTGCAAATGGTATTTCTACTTTTATGAGTGAGTTTTTTAGAGGTAAAGGCTTGATTATTGCAGCCACTCCAATAATCACTAAGAAGTTAAATATATTGCTACCCACTACGTTTCCTATTGCCATTCCAGCTTGCCCGTTTATACTTGCTAGAATATTTACAGCAAGTTCGGGAGCCGATGTGCCTATAGAAACAATAGTGAGACCAATTATGAGATCTGATATATTGAGTCTCTTTGCTACAGAAGATGCTCCTTTGACAAGGTAATCTGCACCTGCTATTAGTAATGCAAACCCAACAATTAAAAGTATATAATTTATTATCATCTATTATTTACGTATTATTTTTACTTGACTGCCACTGCCTAGAGCAATTATAGAAGAGACGCTGAATGTGCTTTCGTGTGAATCAAGATCTTCTGTTACCCAATCTACATTGTTGTAAATGTGGTCTTCTATATCTTCGATACAAATTCTTATAACCTCTGCCGAGCTCCCTTTCACGGGGATAGTTGCTACAATTGGTTTATTGAACCTGCGAAGCAAAGTTAAGCAAAATGAATTGTCTGGGATTCTTATCGCTA
>CAZHHY010000042.1:0-12846 GCA_964532375.1 uncultured Muribaculaceae bacterium | reverse complement strand
TAGTGGACGGAGGTTTATTTAAGCTCCAAAGCGGTAATCCTGACCAAATGGTTTGGATACCTATAAAAAAGACTGGCGAATATACTATACCCGATGGAACATACCAGATTATGAGTGATGCCACCTATGGTAGTAATTTGAAGAAGATAGCCATACCGGCGAGCGTAAAGGTCATTAATGGAAATAATTTCGGCTATATGGAAAACCTTACCGATGTGGTGCTTAATTGGGCAGACCCCTCGGAATGCTCGGGGCCAGAAAGCAATGTCGCATTGTTATATTTCAGAGGCCTTATCTACTCCAATATCACGCTCCATGTGCCCGCCGGCACAAAAGCACTGTACGAGAAGCACAAGCTCTGGGGAATGGGATTCAAGATAGTGGAGAAATAACAATATAGCGGAGCAAAACACCCGGTCTGTACATCCTCGACCGACACACTAATGGCCAAGTTACACCCAGCCGCACACTAACAGCCAACCGTCTAAACAAAGCCCCCGGAGCAATGCTTCGGGGGCTTATTTGTGTTTCGGGTACTGTGCTTTTCCTTTGTACCCGTTTTACCCCTCGCCGGGTGTTACTTTAGGCGCAACGCCGACCGCAATAGTTTGTGCCACCTGCGCGCTGGTGTCGGTTACATGGGTTACAAAACATTCCTCATTGTGCATTATTTCCTCGTGGTCGTGGTCGGGCACACTCTCAACCAACATAAAGGCATTGAAGCCCTCGCCGCCCAACCCCTGCATTGCCGTATTAACGCGCTGAATAAGCGATAAAAACTCCAATGCCCGGTCTTGGTACTTGCTACCGTCTTCGGGCGTACCCAGCGTTGCCGTAACAATGTGCAGGCGTATGCGCACATCGGCCTCGCGGGTGCGGTTCTGCAACTGCCGCCATTGTATCGGCTCAAATTCCACGAACACCGCCGGGGTGCGAAAACCCTTTTGCTTGGTAAGGTAATAGACATTGTTATTCCATAGGCTGAAATACTCTATTAGTAAAGCTATGCATCTGATTAAGTGAACATTATAAAAAGAGCAGAATGCGACAGCTTCACTTTTTCTACATTCTTATGTAGAAAACTTTAAAAATTCGAGGTGAATAATTTTGTAAAACAAAAAGGTGCGAGACTTGCAATTGCATATCTCACACCTTATTTTATTTAAGCTATCTTAAATTTAAACCATAAAAACCACGGCGATGAAAGTGTGCATGCCTGATTAGCAGGCAAAAGCTAAAAACCACGGCGATGAAATCGTATGGGTTAAAAGAACTTGGCGCGGTTGTCTACTACTTTGGCTATTTTGCCTAAGATGGTAGGAATCATTTGCACTTGGTAGGCGAAAGATTGGTTCTGCTGCTGCTTGGCGTCGTCTTCGGTGAAGAAAGCGCCTGTTTCGCGTGAATCTACAGTGAAGATGTAAACACCTACATTACCAGCTACAGGGCCTATAAGGGTGTTTTCTGGAGCTCCAGTTACTGCACCAATGAATTTAGGGTCGAATGTTCTTGAGCCCGGAGAACCAAAAGAAACACCGCTTTGTGTACTAACAGTGGTGCCTAATTTCTCGGCAACTGCCTCTAGTGAGGTAAGCCCAGAAACTTGCTCTTTAATTTTGGCAAGAACTTTTTCACTTGCTTTCTCTCTTCTCAAAACAGAAGCAATCTCTTTTTCAATTTTGTCTACAGTTGGAATACCTTTTTCTCTAACTTCTGTTAGTGCAACAATAAAGAAGAATTTATTGTCTAGTGAAATTATTTGAGAAACATCGCCTTTTTTGGCTTCGTATGCCCAACGGCTAATTTCCCTTGCATTACTGTAGTTAGCTACGTTTTTAGCACCCTCGGCAATGTTATAGGCAGGTAAAGGATAAAGGTTCATAGCTGCTGTAACCTCGTTAAACTTATCAATTTTACCATCGGACTTTGAAGCAACATCGTTTGCTTGAGAATAGTAGGTTTGGAAAGTTTCGCGGCTAGCAATAGCTGCCTTCTCTAGAACTGCCAACTGAACTTTTGTAACAGGCTTGGTTACCTCTTTAACTCTAACAATGTGCATCCCATATTGAGATTCCAATTTGAACGCCTTACCAACAGGAGCTACGAATACAGTATCGAATCCTGGGATAGTGGTAGATTGTGTCATCCAACCAATGTCTCCTGGGTTTACCGCATTTGGGTTTTTGTCTGCCGAGTTTTCGGCTGCCAAAGTAGAGAAGTTTGCACCTGTAGAAAGAAGGGTCATAAGGCTGTCTATCTCTTTTTCTACAACTGCTTTATCTGCACCAGCAATTAGTATGTGCTGTACAAATACAGAATCTGGCATTTGTTTAACCGAGTTAATTCTAGCAGCACGAAACACATTCTCTTCTTTGTATGGCTCAAGTACAGAATTAATAGTAGCACTAAAAGCAAAGCTATCTAAAACCTCTGATTGAGAAGCTAGTTCACCTTTTTTATAGTAATATGTATCTAGTGGCTTATCTGAATTCCTAGCTAAAAAGTTTCTCAACTTAGAAGAAGTTGAAAATTCGGGCATTAGAGATTCAATCTCTTTATATGCAATTGCAATATCTTCTACAGAAGGAACAACTTCAAATACAACATACTCAATATCGCGGCTTGCAGGCTGGTCAAATGAATGCTTGTGCTTGTTGTAATACTCTTTTACCTCTTGCTTGGTTACAGTAATGGTAGTGTCTTCGTCGAATCCAAAAGGCTGAATCACAAAAGAAACTTCAGATGTAATGTTATTCTCTTCTATTGAACGCCTAAGTTCGATAGGATTCTTAATGTTACTTTTTGAAAGAAGGGTAATGTATTTACCTACCATTTGGTCTACAAGCATATTTTTCTCAAGATAGTTCCAGTAAACTCCAAGATTCCCACTGTTATCGGTAGGAATTGCTTTAATAAACTGAACCAAAAGATTTCTGTCGAAAGTGCCATTCTCGCCAACGAATGCTTGCTCTCTTGCAAGAACTGGAGAGATATTGGCTCCTTGGCTTAGGTCAAATAACTCATCTTCGCCAACTGCTATTCCTGCTGCTTCAATTGCAGGCACAATAACATTTTCGCTCAACAAATCTTGCCAAGCACTCTGGTTAATCATCTCTGAGCTTTGCTCATCTACAGATGCCGAACCTGTTACAAGTTGGTGAATAGTGTTGAAGTATTCAACTTTTTTCTGAAAATCTTGATAAGATATGGCTTTTCCATTCATCTCTCCAACATCGTATTTGTTAGAAAAAAAGGAAACTGCCGACCGTAATGTGTCTGCGTCAATAATAAAAGAAAGGAGTGCCAAGCCTATTATTACTGTAATAAAGACACCCATTTTAACGCGGATCTTCTCGAGAACTGCCATTTGTTTTTATTTTAAATTGTTTATTTTCTAGTAGGGTGCGAAGATAGTAATTTTTTATTTATGATTTTAATCTATTCCTCCACAATTGTGAGTACTACACTCTCTACCCTGTTAGAGCCAGTTTTCAATATTGAGAATTCAAAGTTTTCATATTTGAGCAACTCCCCCTCGGCAGGTATATTTTCATGAAACCAAGTTATAAAACCACCTAGGGTTTCATAATCTTCATGTTCTGGAATATCTAAATCGTAAGTTTTATTAAGATACTTAATCTCTAGACGTCCAGAGAAAATATACTCATTACTAGAGATCTGTCTCTCTGGCAATTCTTCTCTATCTAGTTCGTCTGAAATTTCTCCGAAAATCTCTTCTATAAGATCTTCCATAGTAACTATCCCGGCAGTACCCCCATATTCATCTTTTACCACAGCTATAGAGCGCTTCCCCTTTATTAAAGTAGCAAGCAGGTCTTGGGCCTCCATCTCTTCTTGAACGAAGTCTATTTCACGAATTATCTCTTTTATAGGCCTTGCTCCAGAAAAAAGATCTTTAGAATGAATATATCCCGTAATCTTATCTATGTTATCGCTAAATACAAGAATACGCGAATATTTACTCTCTGCAAACTGAGCCAACACCTCTTCTACCGATGCATCTTGCGATACTGCACAAATTTCTGTTCTAGGAATCATACTCTCCTTTACTTTCACTTCTGAAAAGTTGAGTGCATTTTGAAAGATAACCATATCTTTACTCTCTTCCTTCTCTTGCAAATAGTCTATAGTAGGCTTCTTCTCTGTAAAAGGAGAGAATATAACATAGGCACCCTTGGCTAAGTAGATAAAGTATTCCAGAAAAAAATCGGAATTTACAGTTGCTACAGCCATTGGCAGAAGCTTTGCTAGAAGTAATACACTCACAAATGCAATGGCAACTCCTACGAATAGATTTGTGAAAATTAAAGCACATGAGGCTCCAAAAATAACAAGCAGAAGGTTAGATGCTATTTTAAGAGATTGCATTAGCTCCCATTGATTGTCTAATAGCTCTTCCATAATAAGAGCATACTTTCTCTCTTGTTTTTTATCTACTTCGTAACGAATCTTGCTATATGCCGTAAAAGATCTCTCTAGTGCTGCAAAAAGAGCCATTAAAAGCAAAGTGATAGATGCTGTAATAATTAAAGATAGAGAGGCCAAGGCAAAGTTTTCCATTATTGTATTATATTGTTAGTGTCCAAAATCTTTAATCTTGGGCCTATAAAATTTACGGTATCAATATAGGAAATTTCTGTGGAATCTCTATTCACTATTGCATAACTATCGAAAGGATTTTGGATTACTGCATTGCGAGCCATATCGTCTGACTCCATGCCGTAGCCCTGCATAAACATATCTGGTGTAGTGAGCTTGATTAGTGAATGAGTATATATCCTTTGGGAAAGTCGGTTCCAAAAGAGAGTATCTGTCTCCATTTTCTCTCCCTTTAAATAATTATTTATAACAACATTGCCCGTTGCTTCCCAAATTTCTTCGTTCTCTTTTGTTACATGTTTGGCATAATCTGCCCTAATTTTGGTTTCTAGCAAGCCATCTACATTATAGCCTCTTAATACTATCCCTAAAGGAAAAACATCGTAAGGCGATTCTGAGTTGAGGTATCTTTCCATTAATGAAGCATCTACAACATAGTCTGTTGTACCTCTCGAAAACTTAATAAGCTTCATTTGCTCAATAATTTGAGAAGGCAACTCTTCTACTGCAGTAATATCTGCTTTGGGAATATCGTCTTTACATGAGAAAAGAACAGTAGCAATCACAATAGTGACTGCTACCATTTTTATAAATATTCTATATAAAGAGTTTCCTCTCATATTCTATTTTCTGGTTCTTACAGTTGTGTTGGCTCTCATTCCACCACAGCTAACAGTGTAGGCAGCCCCATCAATAAAGTTATACATAAATGCATCTTCTTGTGAAGGGAAATATTGGCTATAACTATTAATGTAGTTGTTGGCTTCACTAGCCAACGAAGGATCGTTACTTCTAGCTCTTTGTAGATAGTCTACAGCAACCCAGTACTTAGCTCTTGCCTCTATTTCATTACCACCACACCTTACCGATGCCCAAACTAAACCTGTTATAAGATTTGCACGACCACTTACAGATGCATCTTTTTCCATTGCCTGCCTTGCTGTTTCGGCTGCTTTAGGGAAATTCTCTAACTGCAAGTAGTAGTTTGCAAGGGTAATTAGCATGTTTGCATCGTCTGCATCAGAAGATTCGTCGCTATCAATTGCTTTTTGCAACATCTTAATTGCATTGGCTTGGTCTCCTTTTGCTGCATAAAGTAAATAAAGGTTTTTGATATAGACGTAGTTCTCAGGGTTAGACTCATACAGAACTTCTACTGTTTGCAAAAATAGAGGCTCGGTAGTACAACCGGCACTGCTTAGCAAACTTACAATAGTTGTAGCTAACTCTATATCGGTAGGGTTTGCCTCGAATCTTGGGGTAAATAACCTTACTATATTTTCGCAATTGGCCACACCGCAAGTTACAAATAGGTTGTCTATATCTACCTTAGCCTTAATAGCATCTGAATTGTTAGCAGCTATTTGGTGGTCTATCATAGTAGTGTAGGTAGAGTAGGCCTCCATAACTTCCTCTGCTCCAATTTGTTCTTTAGAATAAAGATTGCCAATTCTTTGCATAGCAATTACCAAAAGTGAAGGATCTGTTTTTTCTCCAGATATCTCTATAGCTTTATTAATTGCATCTAAGATAGCTTTATCGTTATCTCCCGCATAATCTAGCATATCGTACACTTTAAATGTAGCTGCCGAGGCTGCACTCTTTGGGAAGTGCTCTACACGTAGGTCGTACATCAAAAGCATTGAATCTACAAGAGATTTTTTTAGTTCTGGATTGTCTTTGTTTTTCCCGATGAAATATTTATAAATTCTAATACCATCGCGATAAATACTCTCTCTAATGCCTGGAGGGCATACACGAAAAGCCTCTCTCCACAAAGGTGCTGCCTCATTAAAGTTATCTTGCTTTATGTAGTCATTATAGAATGCCACACTGCGACGGCACTCTTCACTGGCATCTGCCAAACTACCTTGAGAAAAAGCAGGAATAGAAATAAAGGCTAGAATTACTGTAATAAATAAATTGCGTACTTGTTTCATAACTTCTAGATTATAATAGATTCATTGTTAATCGTATCTGTATTTAATAAACCATATGTCTTGCAAAGAAAAGTTAATATTAAACATTATGTATCTTTCTCTAACAAGATTATTTTTTTGAGAACCCCTTTGGCCCATATCTACAGAAATTCCCACTCCGTTATTTAAACGAAGTATTGGAAGTGTTGCTCCAAAGGTAATACCCATTGCATCTATCTGTTTATCTGCAATTTTCATATAGGTATTCTCATAATAGAGCCCTCCTCTGTATACTATTCTTTTGGCATAATATCTTATATCGTACCTATTTGGAATATATTCAAAGCCTACTTTATATGCATTGCTCACCGCTGGAGTAAAGTTAACTCCAGGAGTTGGTGCAAACTTTGCGCTGCTCCAATCTTGGCGTGTGTAATCTGCTCCAATAAGCCATTTGTCTTTTTTTCTTAAAGAGATACCTAAACCTATTTCTGCAGGAATTTCTAGCGCTGTAGCTTTGCTGTTAGCGAAGTAAGATGTGTCTCTTTTACCAGTTGCATTGGTTGCATAGGCATATTTTGTAAGATCTCCAGAGAGTTTTGAACCTAACATATAGGTTGCGCCTATGGTTAGAGTAGTCTCCTTATCTAAATTTGTAAAGTATTGAGCACCTAGTTTAGTAGATAATGAACTAATTACATAGTCCATACCAGTATTTATAGTTCTATAGCTAGCGTCGGTTGCAAAAACTACATCTGAACGCCTGTCAATTGTACCAAAGTAGAAAATACCCTCGGCACCTAACGAGAAATTTTTAAAGATATTTACACCTACCCCTATAAATGCTTTATTAATTCCACCCGCACCATATCTTTGGTAGCGAATATCGCCAACTTGACTAATAATACCTGGGTCTTTCTCTATCTCTTCAAAACTGTAACCCACAGAGCTATATGGCGTGATGCCTAAAGAGAATGCCGATTTTTTATAAATTGGAAAACTCATTACAATGTGGTGCATATTAAATGTATTGTATGCCGAGGTTGCATTGCTAGATTGAGATATTATGTTTCTTTGATCTACCCCAAAGTCTAATAAAAACGAGAGAGTATCTCGTTCGGTTAAAGAGGCTGGGTTTATAATGTTTATCAATCTGTTCTCTCTAATACCAATACCAATGCCACCCATAGCTTTATTGTAGGAAGTTCCTGGTTTGTTAATATCTCCCACGCCGAATATTGAGTATGGTGTGAACGTACTCAAAGCATCCGGATTCTGCCCAAAGAGGTTTGCTCCGGTCAAAAGCAACACTATGGTTGCTGTAATAATTCTACTTGTTTTGCGGTTTCGCATAATTTTCTGCTACACGGGCCAAACCCATCAATACTAAATTGTAAACTACAAATATCGAACTTTTCAATTTTTCTGCAAAATAAATTGCGTCTCCTCCTGTAAATATATAAATATAGCCCGAATATTCTTTTATATATCCTTCTATTTCAAAAATCAAGCCTAAAAAAATACCAGCTTCAATTGCCTCAACTGTAGTGGTTCCCACTTTTACAACCTGCGCTGGGTTCTCTACCATTGGAAGCATTTTGGTATATTCATTAAGTGCCTTAAATCTGCTGGTTAGCCCTAATGATATGTTTCCTCCCAAAAATTCTCCCTTTTCAGACACAAAATCTATAGTAAGTGCCGTTCCAAAATCAAAAATAATGCAGTTTTTCCCAGGAAAAAGTTGTGCTGCTGCAACTGCACTAATAATTCTATCTGATCCCAAAGTTTGTGGCGAACCATATAGGTTAACAATTGGAAGCTCTGTATCTTTATTAATAATGAGTAACTTATGGCATTCTTTCTCTAGTGGAGTAAAGTAATTACTTTCAAATTTCCTAACAGAAGAGATTGCAATAACATTTACCTTTTTCTTCTTTGCAAGCTGCATTATAAAATCTAGAACCTCTGTACCGCCATAGCGTACAGCCTCTTCTAAATTAACACCTTGAGCAAAGGAAGCCTTTACAGATGAATTGCCTATATCTATCAATAGATTTACCACGGAGGGCAAAGATAAAAAAAATTATAACTTCATCTCTAAAAATATATTATATGCCTGCTCTACGCTCTTTACATTTTGAACTGTTATATAGAGTTTCTCTTTCTGCTCTTTCACACGGAACCTCTTTTGTTGTTGTTGTAAAAAGTTAAGTATTGCTGCAAATTTCTTAGAACTGTAGTATGCCGATAGCTGATTACTAACAAACCACGCAATAAGAATTCCATTCTTTATAAATATTTTTTCAAAACCCAACTCAATTGCCAACCACCTCAAACGTACTATATATGTAAGCTGCACCGCCTCTGGTGGCATAGGGCCAAAACGGTCTTCCATGCTTTCAATAAACACCTTGAGTTCGGCATTGTCTTTTAGAGTGTCTAGCTCTTTGTAGAGTCTTATCTTCTCTGCAGTAATAGCTACATAGTTATCTGGAATAAGAATCTCTAAATCTGTATCTATTGTGCAATCTGTAATATAATCTACTTCGCGGCCTGCCTCTTGGTCGCTCTGGTTTATACCTCTCTCTTCTTTAATCTCTGCAAAGGCCTCTCCTAATATACGTTGGTAGGTCTCGAATCCCATATCGGCCACAAAACCACTCTGTTCTCCTCCCAATAAATTACCCGCACCTCTTATATCTAAATCTTGCATAGAGATATTGAACCCGCTTCCCAAATCTGAGAAAGTCTCAATTGCCCTAATTCTGCGCCTTGCATCTTCTTTGAGCGAAATCATAGATGGAACTACCAGATAGCAAAACGCTTTTGAGTTGGAGCGCCCTACTCTACCTCTTAACTGGTGTAAATCGCTTAACCCAAAATTTTGAGCCTGGTTAATTATTATAGTGTTGGCATTTGGAATATCAATCCCGTTCTCTACAATTGTAGTTGCCACCATAACATCGTAATCTCCCATCATAAAATCTAGCACCGTTTTTTCCAAAGCCCTTGGTTCCATTTGCCCATGACCAACACAAGTAGATACATTTGGGCACAAACGCTGTATAATGCCCTCTACAGATTTAATATCTTCTACTTTATTATGCACAAAAAAGACTTGCCCACCCCTATTTACCTCATAATTAATAGCATCTCGTATAATCTCTTCATTAAAATCTATAACTTCTGTTTGAATTGGGAGCCTATTTGGCGGCGGTGTATTTATAATAGAGAGGTCTCTTGCTCCGAGTAATGAAAATTGAAGGGTTCGTGGGATAGGGGTTGCCGAGAGTGTTAACGTGTCTACATTTAATTTTAATTGTCTAAGCCTCTCTTTTGCGGCCACGCCAAATTTTTGCTCTTCGTCAATTACTAAAAGTCCTAAATCTTTAAACTTTATCTCTTTGTTCAAGAGCCTATGGGTACCTATAATAATATCTATTTTGCCTTGCTCTAAAGATTTAGAAATCTCTTTTATCTCTTTAGAGGTTTTTAATCTACTCATATAGGCTACATTACAAGGAAACTCTTTGAGCCTTCTTGTAAATGTTTTGTAATGTTGCAAGGCCAAGATTGTGGTTGGAACCAGCACTGCCACCTGTTTACTATCTGCCACTGCTTTGAATGCTGCCCTTATTGCTAGTTCAGTTTTGCCGAACCCAACATCGCCGCAAATTAGGCGGTCCATTGGGTATTGGCGCTCCATATCTTCTTTAATAGAATTGGTGGCGGTTAATTGGTCTGGAGTATCTTCATATATAAATGAAGATTCTAGCTCTTGCTGCATAAAAGAATCGCCGCTAAAGGCAAATCCTTTTGCATCTCTTCTTTGTGAGTAAAGCTCTATCAAATCGCTGGCAATATCTTTTACCTTAGATTTAGTTTGGCTCTTGAGTTTTTGCCAAGCTCCCGTTCCTAGCTTATATATTCTAGGAGGTACTGCATCTTTAGATTTATATCTTGAAATTCTGTGTAAGCCATGAATAGAGACAAATATTACATCACCATCTTTATAGATAAGTTTTACTGCCTCTTGTTGTTTGTCGTTTATGGTTGTCTTAACAAGCCCGCCAAACTGCCCCACCCCATGGTCTATATGAACAATGTAGTCTCCTATTTGATAGGAATTGAGCTCGTTAAGGGTTAGTCGCTCGCTTTTCTCTACAGTCCGTTGTGGTTTTACCTTTCGGTAGCGTTCAAAGATTTGATGATCTGTATAGAGGCATATTTTTGCGTGATGGTCTATAAACCCCTCGTGAATAGAGATCTCCTCTACATTAAAGTGAGTATTTCCAACACCTTCCAAAGAAGAGAAAATGCTTCTAATCCTCTCTATTTGAGCTTGGTTTTCACTAAGTATAGAGACATCGTAGCCATTCAATATCTTTTCTGAGATATCTCTTGCCAATAGTTCAAAGTTCTTATTGAAAACTGGTTGTGGTGTAGTGTGAAATTCTATTCTCTCAATGTTTTCAAACTCACGCGTAACAGGCGCAAACAAAAAGCTTTTATGACTATCCAGCACCTCTTTAAAGTTTTCAAACCCAAAAACTCTACTCTCTATATAGTCATTACTCTCTTTTTTCTTATCGTCAAAATTAACCTCGGCACTCTTGCTCTCAATATTTGTTGTGGCACTTTTTTGCGCTGAGCTTATTTGAGAGAGCAATTTTAACTGGCCAGAAAAATACTCTTGATCATTTACCCAAACGGTGCTGTTTTTTCCAGCATAAGTGAATATATCTTCTAGCTCAACGTTTTCACTCTCATATATATCGGGGAAAATTTCTATACTCTCTACCTCTTCTAAAGAACGCTGGGAGTCTATATCGAATATCTTTATTCTCTCTACATTGTCGCCAAAGAACTCTAGCCGCCACGGCTTATTATCTGAAAATGAGAATAAATCTATCAACCCGCCTCTCAAGGCAAACTGCCCCGGTTCGGTTACAAAGTCTACCCTTTCAAAAGAGTATTCAAAGAGAGTCTCTTTTATAAATTCGTGGGAGAGCGAGTCTCCTTTAGAAATTTTAAGAATAGCGCTATTTAGTGATTTTCTATTGAGAATGAGCTCGCTAATGGCGTGGGGGTAACCCACCAAAACAATGTTTTTATATGGCGATGTGCCATCGGTAAAATTCTTAACTGCATTAATAGCAGCTGTTCTTTGCACTTGGTGCGAACTATCTTTCCTTGCATTTTTGAGCGAGTAGTTTTTAGACGAGGGAAAGAAGAACACCCTATGGGTGTCTATTAGCTTATAGAGGTCTCCAGAGCAATAAATAGCATCTTCCCTATTGTTTAGCAGCACTATATGTATCCCGCTAGTGGCTGCGGCACTAATTGCAAAAGCTTTTGCCGAGGAGTAGAGCCCCTCTAGTACTGTTTTTTCTCTATCTTTGTTTGAGGCCTTTTCAATTAATTTAACTACTGCTTGCTGCCCATTAAATTGCTCCTCAGAAATTGTATAACTCATATCTGTTTGCAAAGATAGGTTATTAACTATTTCTAGTTAAATAATGTTTAAACAATGTTAGTAATTATTGATAATTATTTTTTTAATGTTGGGTAATTATATTATATGTACAAGCTTATTAAATATCCAAATTTTTTAACCTAAACTTATGGGCTAAGTATCCCAAGATTATTAACATTTATAGTTTGTTCATATTGCCGATTTAGTGCTTATTAACAATTGTTGATAATTATTACTAAATATAATTTAAAGTATAGATTATCTAATAATTAAAGAAAATATTACTGGTTAATAAGGCTGTTAATTACTTTTGAAATTTGTTAATTCATATTAGTATCTTTACTTACCAACATATTAACAAGCTATAATAATAAGTAACTTTATATATAAAATTTAAAATATATATTTGTAATATTAAATACTGTTAACAACCATGGTTAATTTCGATGTTAGAGACGAGAAAGAGAATAAAGATAAAGATTTTGAAGGTCAAATTAGACCTCAAGATTTTTCTCAATTCAGTGGGCAAGAAAAAATTATAGAAAATTTAAAGATTTTTGTTCAAGCTGCAAAGATGAGGGGCGAGGCATTAGACCATGTACTTTTGCATGGCCCTCCAGGGTTGGGTAAAACTACTCTGGCTCATATAGTTGCAAATGAACTTGAGGTAGATTTAAAAATTACTTCTGGCCCAGTTTTAGACAAACCAGGAGATTTAGCCGGGTTACTTACTGGCTTAGAAACTGGCGATGTTCTGTTTATAGACGAAATTCACCGGCTATCTCCCATTGTAGAAGAGTATTTATACTCTGCAATGGAAGATTTTTCAAT
>CAZHHY010000041.1:0-13104 GCA_964532375.1 uncultured Muribaculaceae bacterium | reverse complement strand
AGCTGCAATAGTGGCAATAGCGGTAGCCCAAGCTACCCCTTCTACTCCCCAGCCAAATACAAGTACAAACACTAAGTCTAGTATCATATTTATAATAAGTGTGGCGGTTATAAAATAGACTGGTGTTTTAGAATTACCTACACCCCGCAGTATTGCAGACAAACCAAACATTGCAAAACTAGGCATGGTGGTGGTAAGAATTATTATATCGAAATACCTAACAGCGTCGGGTAAAACTTCTGGAGGAATTCCTAGCATAACAAATATTGGGCGGCTCAAGGCAAAAAATAGAAGTGATAGGGCTAGAGAACTTACTAACAGAAAAACTTGTAATGTATCTGAAGTGACTTTTACATTGTGGAAATTCTTTGCACCAAAATATTGTGAGACAAGTACAGATGCACCAATTGCAATACCACTAATCAAAGCACTCATTGTAAAAAGAATAGGAAAGCTGGCTCCTACTGCAGCAAGTGCTACAGAACCAATATATTTCCCTACTACAATACTATCTATTACGTTGTATAATTGCTGAAATACATTCCCAATTAACATTGGTACTGCAAAAATTAATATTTGTTTTCCTTCGTTTCCCTGCGTAAGGTCTTTCATTTATATTTTCTGTTATTTATTAGAACCTTTTTACGTAGGAGTGACAATATGGTTGGCTCCCTTTTCTATCGTAGTAGTCTTGATGGTATTTTTCTGCTTTGTAAAATTGAGAGGCCTTTGTAACACCTGTAGCTACTTTGTACCCTTTGTTTCGCAATATATCTAATAGCTCTTGAGCCTCTTTCTTTTGAGTATCGTTAACGTAGAATATCTCTGAACGATACTGAGTTCCAATGTCTGGCCCTTGTCTATTAGATTGAGTTGGGTCATGAATTTCTAAAAAAAACTTTGTGAGTTCTTTGTAGCTTATTAGACTGGTGTCAAATATAACCTCTACAGCCTCGGCATGGCCTGTCCTTCCAGAACAAACCTCTTCGTAGGTGGGGTTCTTCACGTTTCCGCCAGTGTATCCGCTAACTACAGAGAGCACTCCTAGCTCTTTTGCTAGTAGATGTTCTACTCCCCAAAAGCAACCACCTGCAAATATTGCAGTCTCTCTCTTTTCGGGTACAAAGGTCATTGATATTGAGTTAACACAGTGTCTTGTATTCTTAGAGGTCAATCTTTCGCCAATGAAAATATGCCCTAAATGGCCGTTACAGTTAGCGCAAACTATCTCTGTTCTTTGACCATCGGCATCGCGTAATCTGGTAACAGCCCCAGGTATTTCACTGTCGAAACTGGGCCAGCCGCAATCTGAATCAAATTTATCAACTGAGCGGTATAGAGGTGCATTACATTGTTTGCAATGATATGTTCCTATCTCTTTATGTTTGTAGAACTCTCCAACAAATGGAGCTTCTGTTCCTTTATTGACTATCACTCTTTTCTCTTGTTCGGTAAGAGTTTTCTTTCCTTGACCTTCCATCATTATTGGTGCTAAAAATATTATTAAAAATAAAAGTCTCATATTTTTCATTTCTCCCATTGTTTAAGCTGCTCAATCTCTTGTGCCCATATATCGGGGTTTGGCGTTTCAAGAATGAGCGGCATATTATTAAAACGACTGTCTTTCATAAGAAGTTTAAATAGCTCTTCGCCTATAAAGCCTATGCCTATAGAGTCGTGGCGGTCTACTCTAGAGCCGAGTTCTTTTTTAGAGTCGTTTATATGCATTCCTTTGAGATATTTAAAACCTACTGTTTTCTCAAAATGGTTAAATGTCTTTTGGAAGCCTTGTTCATTAGATATATCGTACCCAGCAGTGAATGAGTGGCATGTGTCTAAACAAACTCCAACTCTGCTTTTATCCTCTACATAGTGAATAATTTGGGCTATCTGCTCAAAGGTGTGCCCAAGATTTGTTCCCTGGCCTGCAGTGTTTTCAATAACAGCGGTTACTCCTTTGGTCTTTTCTAATGCAATATTAATTGAGTCTGATATTGTACGTAAACAGGTATCTATATCTACTTTATTGAGGTGGCTCCCAGGGTGAAAATTGAGTCTATCTATTCCTAACTGCTCGCATCTTTGCAATTCATCTAAAAAGGCAGCTCTAGATTTTTCTAGGCCCTCTTGCTCTGGATGGCCTAGGTTAATGAGATAACTGTCGTGAGGGAGAATTTGCTTTGGTGTGAAGTTATATTTATCACAATTTTCTTTAAATGCCTCTATACTTTGCTGTGTTAATGGTGCTGCAACCCATTGTCTTTGGTTCTTAGTAAAAAAAGCAAAAGCAGTTGCTCCAATTAGATGTGCATTAATAGGTGCGTTTTCTACTCCACCAGCTGCACTAACATGTGCTCCTATATATTTCATATTTTTATCAATTTTCTAACTAAACAACAAGCCTAAATCTCTATTGTTCGCTAAGCTATAAAGATTATTTAGCTATCTTATCTAACTTATTTAACTTATTTGAGAATAATCTTTTTGTTCTCTTTTAAGACGGCCCAGAGATATTTTGAGTATTCTATTTTGTTCTTGTTCAAGCAATGGATCTAAATCTAAAATACTTTGGGCGTATCTGCGCGACTCTTCTAATATTTGAGAATCTTTAGCTAAGTTAGAGATTTTAAGATCTACCGGAAGCCCACTCTGCTGAGTACCCTCCATATCGCCAGGGCCGCGCATTCGTAAATCGGCCTCGGCAAGCTCAAAGCCATCGTTGGTAGAGCACATTAGCTCTATCCTTTGGCGCGATTCTTTACTTAGCTTATAACCAGTTTTTAGAATGCACCAAGACTCCTGGGCGCCTCGGCCCACTCGTCCTCGTAATTGGTGCAGTTGCGACAGGCCGAACCGCTCTGCACTCTCTATTACCATAACCGAGGCATTTGGGATATCAACTCCAACCTCAATCACAGAGGTAGCAACTAAAATATGCGCTCTGCCAGATGCAAAAAGCTCCATATCATGCGCTTTGTCTTCGTTCTTCTGCTGGCCATGTACTACGGCAGTTATATATTCGGGTGCTTTAAATTCTTCAATAATACTCATATAGCCATCTTGCAAATTTTTATAATCCATTTTTTCACTCTCTTTAATAAGAGGATATACTACAAAAATTTGCCTCCCTTTTTTAATTTGCTCTTTCATGAAAGAGTATATTCTATCGGTTTGGTTATCGGTAGAATGTAGAGTTTTTACTGGTTTGCGCCCAGGTGGGAGCTCATCAATAATAGAGACGTCTAGATCTCCGTAGAGTGTCATTGCCAAGGTTCTAGGAATTGGAGTAGCTGTCATTACAAGTATGTGGGGGAGAGTCTCTCCTTTGCTCCATAGTTTAGATCTTTGATCTACTCCAAACCGGTGTTGCTCGTCAATTACAGCAAACCCAAGATTGTTAAATTGGACAGTATCTTCTATAAGAGCATGGGTGCCAAAAAGAATGTGAATATCTCCACTGAGTAGCTCTGCAAATAACACCTTTCTCTCTTTTGCTTTTGTACTACCAGTGAGTAGAGCGGCTTTAATTCCAGTTCCTTCTAGAAGCTTTTGAGAGCCTCTATAGTGTTGTCCAGCAAGAACCTCTGTGGGAGCCATAATGCAAGATTGATAGCCATTATCGGCAGCTAAAAGGGCAGTGAGAATTGCTACCATTGTTTTGCCACTTCCAACATCGCCCTGCAAGAGCCTATTCATTTGCTTACCACTTACAATATCTGACCTAATCTCTTTTATAACCCGTTTTTGAGCACCTGTTAATTCAAAAGGGAGCTTTTTATAACATTCATTAAAGTAATGGCCAACTCTAACCATTTTTATTCCAGGAATTGCCCTCTCTCTCATCCCTTTTTGTTTGAGTAACGAAAGTTGCAAATAGAAAAGCTCTTCAAACTTCAATCTAAATTGAGCCTGGCTCAGAATTTTAAGATCTTTAGGGAAGTGAATATTTTGAAGAGTATCGGAAAGAGGGAGCAGCTTTTTTTCTATTAAAGTATAGGAGGGTAGTGTTTCATAAAACGATCCTTGGCACTGCTTTAATAATATTGCCATTAGCTTAGCAATTTGTTTATTGCCAAATCCACTGTTTTTTAATCTTTCTGTAGATGGATAGACCCCAAGCATATTGCCTATGTAAATGGGATTTTTTTCTGAAGCCAATTCAATTTCTGGATGAACCATATTTAAGGCTTGATTGAAAAAAGAGGGCTTCCCAAATATTATGTATTCTAAGTTTGGTTTTAGCCAATCTTTTATCCACTTAACTCTTTGAAAAAACACTAAATCTATTATTCCTGTAGAGTCTTGGAATGTAGCTACCAACCTTTTTGAACGAGGTTTATCTCCTACAACACTCACTCTAGTTATTTTTCCTCTTAACTGAATATAGCTCATTGATGGCTCTATCTCAGATATAGAATATATTTTAGTTCTATCTATATACCTGAATGGAAAGAACATGAGCATGTCTCGGTAAGTATATATACCTAGTTCTTTTCCAAGAAGCTCTGCTCGCTTAGGGCCCACACCGGGCAAAAACTTTATATCACTTTCTAACATAGATGACATATTACAAAGATACAAATCTTCTCTAAAATTTGTATCTTGCGAAGATTTAGGTTTAGTATAAAACAAATTATAGCATTTAATATAATGAGTAATAAAATAATTGTAGGAATAACTCAAGGAGATAGTAATGGCATTGGATATGAGGTAATTATAAAAGCTTTAAATAGCCAAGGTATTCTAGATATTTGCACACCAGTTGTTTATGGATCTTCAAAAATCTTTGGATTTTATAAAAAACATATTTCAGATACCGAAAGTTTAACAACCAATATCATTGGAAAAGCTACCGAGGCTCACCATAAAAGGGTGAATCTTATTAACTGCGTTCCCGAAAGTTATATTGCCGACCCTGGCAACGAAACAGAAGAGGGGGCAAAAGCAGCGTTGTTCTCATTGGAGGCAGCAGTAAAAGACCTTAAAAACGGTGCTATAGACGTACTTGTAACTGCTCCATTTAACAAATGGGCAATGTCTAAAGAGGGATTCTCGTTCCCTGGGCATACCGAATATCTTGCTAGTGAATTTGGATCTGAAGAGTCATTAATGATGATGAGTGCAGAGGATATTAGAGTAGGCCTAGTTACAAACCATTTGCCTATTTCGAAGATTGCTCCTTCAATAACCAAAGAGCTAATTAGAAAAAAGATAGATTTAATGTTGGAATCTTTGCGTAGAGATTTCGCTTTAGATAGACCAAAAATTGCACTTTTGTCTTTAAATCCGCATAGTGGAGACCATGGCTTACTTGGCCCAGAAGAGCAAGAGATAATAACCCCTGTTATTCAAGAGGTTTTTACTTCGGGAGAGTTGGTTTTTGGCCCTTTTCCGGCAGATGGCTTTTTTGCTTCGGGCTATAAAAGTGGGTTCGATGCCATTTTGGCAATGTATCACGATCAAGGCCTTATTCCATTTAAAACACTTTCGTTAGATAGAGGTGTGAATTTTACAGCAGGGCTTTCTGTTATAAGATGTTCTCCAGACCATGGAACAGCATTTGATATTGCTGGAAAAAACAAAGCAAATCACCTTTCTATGCTTGCTGCAATTTACACTGCATGCGATATTTATAATAATAGAATATCTTACGATACTTTAAGGGCAAATCCTTTAAAAGTTGAAGTTCCTGGTGTCACGAGGGCGTTTGATTAGAGCTTTACATGATTGAAATTTATACAGATGGTGCTGCTAGAGGCAACCCCGGCCCTGGAGGTTGGGGTGCTTTGCTTAGGTCTGGAACTCATTACAAAGAGCTCTCGGGAGGGTTTCAGTGTACCACCAATAATAGAATGGAATTGCTTGCAGTTATTTGCGCGCTAGAGGCAATAAAACGTAAAAATGCCTCAATAACCGTCTTCTCAGACTCGTCATATGTTTGCGATGCAGTTAATAAAGGTTGGCTGTTTCAGTGGGAAAAAAAAGATTTTGCAAAAAAGAAAAACCCAGACTTGTGGAAGAGGTTCTTAGTGGTTTATCGTAAACACAATGTAAAGTTTGTATGGATCAAAGGACATAATGGCCATCTGGAAAATGAGAGATGCGATCGCTTAGCGGTAGAAGCCTCTTTTGTGCCTAATTTACCTCCAGATTTGGGTTATATGGAGAATAATCTTGATTCCTTAGCCATGGGTCAAACCCCGCCTCTTTTATAGTCTTTTGCATTCCCTCTTTATCTAGTCTATTGGTTGCGCCAGCGCTAGATACTACGTTCTCTTCTATCATAATAGATCCCATATCGTCTGCTCCACAATGTAGAGCAACTTTGGCAAGCTCTTTTCCAATAGTGAGCCAAGAGACTTGAATATGGGGTATGTTGTAAAGAACTATTCTACTTATTGCAATCATTTTTAGGTGTTCTATAACAGATAGCTTTTCTACATTATATAACTCACCTAACTTAGTACCCTTCATTTGCATAGGCCATCCTATAAACGCGGTAAACCCAACGGCTCCATCTCGCTTTTTGTTTTGAATCTCTCTCAAGGTAAAAAGATGTTCTATTCTCTCTTCTAATGTCTCTAGATGCCCATAGACCATTGTTGCAGTTGTAGGGATGCCAAGAGAATGAGCACACTCCATAACTTCTATCCAGGTTTCGGCATTTGGTTTGCCTGGAGAGATAATTTTACGAACTCTCTCTGAAAGAATCTCGGCGCCTGCGCCTGGCAACGAATCTAGCCCTGCTGTTGTTAGCCTTAAAAGAGTCTCTTTAATAGAAAGTTTGCTTAGACGAGCAATATGAGCTACCTCTGGTGGCCCAAGTGCGTTTAGTTTGAGAGAAGGGTTGTAGTTTTTAAGTTCTATGAAAAGATTCTCATAAAACTCAATTCCATATTGAGGGTGAAGCCCACCTTGTAATAATAGTTGATTACCTCCTTCTTTGAAAAGATGGTCTACTTTAGCTTTATACTCTTCTATTTCTGTGGTATAAGCACGCTCTTTTTGCGAGAGGGTGCAGTGGAAATTGCAGAACTTACAAGCAGAAATGCAAACATTTGTATAGTTAATATTTCTATCTATTTGCCAGCTTACTTTCTTTTCAGGTATTTTTATAAACCTAATAGCATTAGCTATCTCCAGAAGCTTTGCTACCGGAATATGAGTGTATAAAAAAAGAGCATCTTTAACAGTGAGCTCTTTACCTTGTACTGCTTTCTCTATAATGGCCTCGCTCTTCATATCTATCCGTTTAAACGGTATGCTGCAAAAATAACAGTTTTATTTATATATTGTTACAAAAGAGGTATATTTGTAAATTAAATCTAACCCAAAATAATAATATAATGGATAATTTTTTCGAAGGAGAAAATTTGCGTTATGCCATGATTGGCAGCGGAAGCTGGGCAACTGCCCTAGCAAAATTGCTAATGAATAACCAAGAGAGAATCTCTTGGTATGTGCGCAAAGATGAGATGATAGACGAGATGAAAAAATCTAATCACAACCCTTATTATCTCCCTTCGGCCAAATTCGATTCTAGCCGAATCTTTTTTAGCTCAGATATTAACGAAATAATTGAAGAAGCAGATGTTCTGGTCTTTTGTATTCCATCGGCCTATTTTCTTCCAGAGGCAGAGAAAATCACAACATCTTTGAAAGAGAAATTTATTGTGAGTGCTATTAAAGGCATAATCCCTGTAGACAATATAACTGTTGCAGAGTATTTTAATCGTAGATACAAAATTCCCTTTAGCAGCATAGGAGTGGTGAGTGGCCCGTGCCATGCAGAGGAGGTTGCTATGGAGAGGCTCTCATACCTTACTCTCTCTAGTAAATATATAGAGGTAGCCCGCTCTCTATGTGATGTTTTTGCTTGTAGTTATATTAAGACTGTGCCAGGGACAGATATTTACGGAGTTGAATTTGCTGCCGTTCTTAAAAATATTTATGCTGTAGCAGCAGGTGTATGTAATGCTCTCTCTTATGGAGATAATTTCATGGCAGTGCTAATAACTAATGCATTTCATGAAATGCGTGATTTTTTACATGCATCCCATCCCGATACTAGAAGACTAACTTCTACCAGTGCATATTTGGGAGACCTTTTAGTAACCAGTTATTCTCAATTTAGCCGAAATAGAACCTTTGGAAGTATGATAGGGAAAGGTTACTCAGTTCAATCTGCTCAATTAGAAATGAATATGGTTGCCGAGGGTTATTACGGTACTAAGTGTATCTACGAGATAAATAAGAAGTATGGAGTAGATATGCCAATTGCAGATGCTATGTATAAAATTCTCTATGAACAGAAATATCCAGCATATGTTATAAAGCAGTTATCAGATAATCTACAATAATATGGAAGCTAAAAGGAATTTATTAAATATAGATAGTAAGGGCGTACTGTCTTTTATTTCGCAGCAAGAGCTTTCTGCATACAAACAAAAAGCAACAGAGGCTTTTAAAACTCTCACAAAGGGTACCGGAAGAGGTAGCGAATATCTAGGATGGCTCAATCTACCCCAAACAATTACAGCTACTCAGTTAAAAGATTATAATGATATTGCACTTGAGTGGAAAGAGAGCACCGATGTGGTTATTGTTATTGGAATAGGGGGCTCTTACCTTGGTGCAAAAGCTACCCTTGAAGCTCTTATTCACCCTTTTGCATCTGAAATAGGAACTGGTGGGTGGCCAAAAGTAGTATTTGCCGGACAAAATCTTTCTGAAGATTATATGGCAGAACTAATGGACCTTATGAGTAATAAAAGAGTTTCTACTATTGTGATTTCTAAATCTGGCACCACAACCGAACCTGCAGTAGCTTTTAGGCTTATTAGAAAGCATATAGAAGGAAAATATGGAAAAGAAGAAGCAGCTAAAAGGATAGTTGCTGTAACCGATAAATCTAAAGGGGCCCTTAAAGAAGTTGCCGATAAAGCTGGTTATAGAACATTTGTAATTCCAGACGATGTAGGTGGTAGATACTCGGTTCTTACCCCTGTAGGATTACTACCAATGGCAGTGGCTGGCTTAGATATAGAAAAAATGATAAAAGGTGCTTCAGATATACGTGAGGTTTGCTATTTGGAATCTGATGACAACCCAGCTATGAACTACGCTGCAATAAGAAATTTACTCTACTCTAAAGGCAAAAAGACAGAGATACTTGTGAATTTTAATCCAAAGCTTCAATTTTTTGCCGAGTGGTGGAAACAGCTTTTTGGCGAGAGTGAAGGTAAAGAGGGGCTAGGGATATTTCCTGCTTCGGTAAACTTTACTTCAGATTTACACTCTATGGGACAGTATATTCAGGAGGGTGAGAGATTCATTTTTGAAACAGTTGTAGATGTTAGAAAACCTTCTAGGAGTGTAACTATTAATAGCGATCCTGTTAATTCCGATGGTCTTAATTTCTTGTCTGGAATGTCGTTAGAGCAAATTAATAAGATGGCTAGATCTGGAACTATGTTGGCACATATAGATGGTGGGGTTCCAAATATTCTTATCGAAGTAGAAAAATTGGATGAATATAATTTAGGAGCTCTTTTCTATTTCTTTGAATTTGCCTGTGGGGTGAGTGCATATATATTAGATATTAATCCTTTTGACCAACCAGGAGTAGAGGCCTATAAACAAAATATGTTTGCACTTTTAGGTAAGCCTGGGTTTGAAGAGCTAGCTGCAAAGTTGAGAGATAGGCTGTAAGAGGCATTTTATAAGTAAAAATAATATTCTCTTTAAAGATAGTACAATGAAGTTTCTTGAGAAGGTAGCACTAGATTTTTTTAATAGAGAGAAATCTGGTATTAGAGAGTTATGCTTTGTTTTTCCAAACAGAAGATCTGGCCTATTCTTTAGGAAATATCTAGCTGGCCTCTCTAACAAGGCTGTTTTCTCGCCTGCAATAATGACTCTAAAAGATTTGGTTGTATCACTATCTAATAAACGAGAGGCCGATAGGTTAGAACTTTTGTTCGATTTGTATGATATTTATAGAGAGATATCTAATACAGCTGAAAGTTTTGATGATTTTATCTATTGGGGAGAGATTATCCTAAATGATTTTAATGACACCGATAAATTTCTTGCCAATGCCAAGCAACTATTTTCAAATGTAAAAGAGTTGAAAGAAATAGAGAGCGATTATAGTTTTTTGTCAGATACTCAATTAAATGCTGTAAAAAGTTTTTGGGAGGGGTTCTTACCCGAAGGTAATAGTATTAATAAAAAGAACTTTATTACAACTTGGGAGCTTCTTTACCCTCTTTATACTAAACTACAAGAAAAGTTAATTGAGAAACATGCTGGATTTGAAGGGATGCTCTATAAAATGGTTGCTCTTAACAAAGAGTTGCTAGAGCCATTGAGAGATTATAAAAATGTTATATTTGTGGGCTTTAACCATTTGAATGAGTGTGAAAAAGAGATTTTCAAGGGAGTTCAAAATATGGGTATTGCAGATTTTTATTGGGATTATGCGGGAGAGTTACTAAGAGATAGTAACAATAAGGCATCTTATTTTATGAGCTACAATCTCTCTATGTTTCCTTCTAAATATGACATTTTCTCAAGTGAAGGCATAGGCACTGTCCCAGAAATTGAAGTGATAGGCGTCTCTTCGTCGGTTATTCAGGCGAAAATTGCAGGCGAAATTTTAAAAGAGATTCCTGGAACAATAGATAATGCTGTAGTATTACCAGATGAATCGCTTCTTATGCCAATGCTCAATTCAATCCCTTTAAATATTGAGCAAATTAACATAACAATGGGTTATCCATTAACTGGTACACCTCTTATCTCATTAATTAAATTTATTACAGAGATGGAGTGGGAGAGTAGGGGAATTTACTATAAACGAGCTCTGCCTCTTTTAAAACATAGCTACGTAAAAAAAATAGCAGCAGCGAGCTCTAAGAATATTTTAGATTTAATTGTTAAAGAGAATATTATTTATGCAAAGAGGGAATTGTTTGAAAAAGATGATTTTCTTAAATTGCTCTTTGCGGAAGTACCTGCAGCAGATAATTCGGCGAGGTTACTTTGTGATAAAATTACAGCTATTCTTGATTTGTTGTCTCAATCTCACGGGATTAATAGAATAGAAAAAGAATTTATCTATCACATTCATACTGCAGTTACAAGAATAAAAGGAATTCTTATTCCAATGACACTCAAAACATTTGGCCGGTTATTAGATATGCTCATTCAAGGCCTGGCCATCCCATTCCGAGGAGAACCTCTCTCTGGGCTTCAAATTATGGGCGCTCTAGAAACAAGGGCGCTAGATTTTGAGAACATTATTATTTGCTCTGTAAATGAAGGTGTGTTTCCTAAGAAAAGTATTTCAAATTCTTTTATCCCATACAATTTAAGAGTAGGATTTGGATTACCCGTAAAGGAGCATGAAGATGCTATTTATTCGTATCTTTTCTATAGATTAATTTCGCGTGCTAAAAAAGTATTTCTACTTTACGATACTCGTACAGAGGGGCTAAAGAATGGAGAGGCAAGTCGCTTTATAATGCAGTTAAAATATCTTTATAATTTACCTATAAAAGAGAGAACTGTTATTTATAGAGTAGAGCCGCAGGTAAGGAAAGAGATTATCATTGAGAAAGATTTAGATATTATTAAGAGGTTAAACTTATTTCTACAAGAAGATAGTGGCAAAGTTTTATCGGCCTCGGCATTAAATACTTATATAGATTGCCCTCTTCAGTTTTACTTCTCTTATATAGAAGGAGTAAAGGTAGAAGAAGAGGTGTCAGAAGAGTTAGAGGCGAGTGAATTTGGTTCTATTTTACACTTTGTTATGGAAAAACTCTATACGCCATACGAAGGTATGGTTGTAACTAAAGCTATTATTCAATCAATTTTAGATAATGTTCATTTAATAGAGAATGAAATTAATAAAGGATTCCTAGAGCATAAAAATATAGCTAATCCTAAAGGGTACGCTCTTCTTGTTAAGAGGCTAATAGTTAAGTATGTGCAAATTACCCTGCGATACGACCTCTTGGAGGCCCCATTTGAATATATTGGTGCCGAGAAGAGATTACATTTAGTTATTAATGTAAAACCTAATATGGATGTACCTCTAAAAGGCTTTATTGATAGGATTGATAAAAAAGAAGTTCTAAGAATAGTAGACTATAAAACAGGAACAGGTAATATGAACTTTAAAGGCATAGAATCACTTTTCGACTCTTCTACTAAGAAGAGAAACCGGGTGGCTTTTCAAATGTTTATCTATGCTTTGCTTTTAGTAGATGCTAAAGAACTTATTGCAGAACCTTTTTTTATAAGAGAGTTAGCTAAAGATAAGTTTCATAGAGTTTTTATAGATGAACAACAAAAAAATGAATTTAAGACGCTGTTAATTGGACTTTTAGACGATATTTTTAATCCCGAAATTGCGTTTCGTACAACAGAGAATAGCGATCTTTGCACCTGGTGCGATTTTAATTCAATCTGTTACTAATTAAAGAGAGTATGGCAGGTTTAAAAATAATAAAAGCTTCGGCAGGCTCTGGAAAGACTCACACTCTAACTAGCGAATATATAGATCTACTATTTAAAAGTGAAAAGGCCTATCGCCACATCTTAGCAGTTACTTTTACCAATAAAGCAACCGAAGAGATGAAAAGGAGAGTTGTAGAAACTCTTTATAAGCAAAGCTTAAGTAACCCTCAGGCAAAAAAGAAACTAACCGAAATTTTACATGATTACTCTTCTTTTGCGATAAGCACTATAGATAGGTTTTTTCAACAAACCATGAGAGCCTTTGCAAGAGAGATAGGAAAAAATAGCGCATATAGTGTAGAACTAGACCAAGAGATGGTTCTTTCAGAGGCTATCGATAACATGGTTATGAACTTAGATAAAGAAGAGAACGATGAGTTATTAGATTGGCTAACAAGCTTGGGAGAGGCTTCGGTAGAAAGTGGAGAGGGATGGAACTTTAAGGGAAAGCTTGCCTCTTTAGCTCGAGAGATATTTAGGGAAACCTATAAAAACATGAGGGGTAATTCTAATAGCGAACTCATAAGTAAAAATAGGCTTTCTGCTTTTAGAGATGAGTTGGGTACAATAAAAAGA
>CAZHHY010000040.1:0-13268 GCA_964532375.1 uncultured Muribaculaceae bacterium | reverse complement strand
CCTTTTTGGCTTTACCAAAACCCTTTTAGAACTTCTAATAAAAGAGAAACCAACTCATTTTGCAGTTGCTTTCGACCCCCCTTCCAAAACATTCCGTCACGATATTTTTCCGGAATACAAGGCAAATAGAAGTGCAACTCCCGAGCTCATAAAAGCATCTCTTGAACCACTTTGTGAAATAATGGGTGCTGTATCTATACCTGTTCTAATGAAAAACGGTTATGAGGCAGACGATGTTATTGGCACTTTTGCAAAAATTGCAGAGAAAGAAGGGCATACTGTATATATGGTTACTCCCGATAAAGACTATGGTCAACTGGTTTCAGACAAGGTATTCCAGTACAAACCGGGGAAAAGTGGAGCCGAGCATGAGATTATTGGTAAAGAGCAAATTTGCAATCAATATGGAATTGACACTCCTTCTCAAGTAATTGACATACTCACTATTTGGGGAGATTCTTCAGATAACATCCCAGGAGTAAGAGGTGTAGGAGAGGTGAGTTCAAAGAAACTTATAGGAAAATACAAATCGGTAGAAAATATATATAAAAATCTCTCTGAACTACCAGCTAAGCAGCAAGAGGCATTCAACGAAGCGCTCTCCTTTATAGAGCTCAGTAAAAAACTGGTTACCATAGATACTAATGTACAATTAGATTGGAAAGAAGAAGATCTAGTACTCACTACTCCCAATTTTTCAAAAATAAAAGAGCTTTTCCAAAACTATGAATTCTCTTCACTCATTAAAATGCTTCCTCAATTAGAGCAAGTTTTTTTACTAGACCCTAACAGTTCACAAGAGAATGTTGTTGAAGTAGAAGATCCTCTAAAAACTATAAATGCTCCTCTATCGTGGGTTCTTGCAAGTGATAAAGAGGTAGTTGCACAAGCTTTAGAACATAAATATCTCTCTTTTAAGATTTTCTCCGAAGGAGTAATGTTGGGTGCCAATGAAGTAGCATGTCTTGTGCCACTCAATAGCACTATGCCTCCATCTTTGAAGGAGCTAATGGAAAATGAAGCTATTATTAAAGTAGGTTACGATATAAAATCTTTGGCCTCATATTTAAGAGATCAAAATTGCCAAATAAATGGTTATTTAGCAGATATCGAACTTATGCACTATCTTATTGCTCCCGAGAGGTCTCATAAGCTAGAGATTTTAGCCAATAGCTATCTAAACATACATATAGATATATCTACAGAGCCAAGAGATCTTTTTTCGGCACTAGAGACAGAAGATCTAAAAACCTCTACACTCCAAGAACTTCCTTTGCTCTACCCTCTTTATAAGAAGTTACACGTAAATCTAGAAAAAGAGAGCCTACTCTCTTTGTATGATAAAATAGAGATGCCCCTTATAATAGTACTCTCTAATATGGAGAGCGAAGGGATAAAGATAGATACTGCTATGCTCTTACAATATAGCAAAGAACTTACTCTTGAGCTCAATGAAATTGAGCAAAAGATAAGAGACTTGGCACAAGATCAAACACTTAATGTCTCATCTCCAAAACAACTGGGAGTTATTCTTTACGAGAAGTTAAACTTGGTGAAAAATGCAAAAAAAACTTCCAAGAAAAACTACTCTACAGACGAAGAGACGCTATCTGACATTGTAGATCTTCACCCCATTGTTCCTTTAATTTTAGAGTTCAGAACATTAAAAAAGCTGCTCTCTACCTACATAGACCCTCTTCCGGCACTAATCTCGCCTAAAACGGGAAAAATTCATACAACCTATAACCAATCTCTAACCTCTACTGGCAGATTAAGCTCTATAAAACCAAACTTGCAAAATATTCCAATTCGTACAGAACGAGGGCGCGAAATTAGGAAAGCCTTTATACCCTCTCATGCCAATGGGGTAATAATGTCTGCAGATTACTCTCAAATTGAGCTTAGGATAATGGCACATATGAGCGAAGACCCTCACTTTATCTCGGCTTTTAAAGAGGGAAAAGATATTCACCCAGAAGAAGAGCTAACTAGAGACCAAAGGAACCAAGCAAAAACGGCTAACTTTGGTATAATCTATGGTATCTCGGCCTTTGGGCTATCTCAAAGACTGGCTATTCCACGAAACGAATCAAAAAAACTTATAGAAGATTATTTTGCATCTTATCCTAAGGTAGAGAGCTATATGGCACAAATGACCGAAAAAGCAAAGTTAGATGGCTTTGTATCTACTCTTTACGGCCGTAAAAGGTACCTTCCAGACATAGAGTCTAAGAACCCCGTTGTTAGAGGGTTGGCTCAAAGGAACGCAATTAACGCTCCCATTCAAGGAAGTGCGGCAGATATAATTAAGGTTGCAATGATAAACGTTGCAGCAAGAATTAAAAAAGAGGGGCTCAAAAGTAGAATGGTACTTCAAGTACATGACGAACTTGTTTTTGATGCTTTTGAGAGCGAGGCACAACAACTTAGCTTGCTAGTAAAAGAAGAGATGGAAAGGGTAATAAAGTTAAAAGTACCGCTCACAGTAGAGTGTGAGTGGGGGGCAAACTGGCTAGAGGCTCATTAATATTTACTTGTTCGCAATTTATGCCACAAATAGAAAATATAGACTCTAATATCATTAACCAAGCCTCTAAAGGAGATAGGGCTGCTTGTAGTGCCTTGGTAAATAAGTACAGAGATGCACTTATAGCCTATATATCTAATATAGTGCCCAATCACGAAGATGCCGAAGATATTTGTCAAGAGAGTTTCCAAAAATGCTTTAACAATCTCTCTTCATACAATCATAAATACGCCTTTTCTACTTGGCTCTATACAATAGCTCAAAATACCTCTTTCGATTTTTTACGTAAAAATAGAATACCCTCGGCTGCAACACTTTCAGAAGCAGAAGTAAATGCTCAAAAGAAAACAAGCAATACTGCTCCTAGCCCAGAAGATGTTATGATTAACAATCAAGCAATTGAAAACGTGCTGAAAGCCATACAGAAGATGCCTCCCATTTACAGGCGAGTATCTGAGCTTAGATTTATTCAAGATTACCCTTTAGAAGAAATCTCTAAAGAACTTAACCTACCTCTTAACACTGTTAAAACAAGGGTAAGTAGAGCAAAAAAACTGTTAAACGAAATATGGAAGAGCTAATTTTTAAATACTTTCCAACTCTTGAGCCAGAGCAACAAGAGCAATTCAAAGCTTTGGGGCCACTCTATAGAGAGTGGAATCAAAAAATAAACGTTATCTCTAGAAAAGATATAGAGAACCTCTATTTGCATCACGTTTTACACTCCTTGGCAATAGCAAAGCACACTTGTTTTCCAAAAGATTCTACTATTTTAGATGTAGGTACAGGAGGTGGATTCCCGGGAATACCCCTGGCTATACTATTTCCTCACAGTAACTTTTATCTATGCGACTCTATTAATAAAAAAATTACAGTTGTAAATGAGGTAAAAGATGCCCTCGGGCTTAAAAACATTGTTGCAAAACAGGTTAGAGCCCAAGAGATAAGGCAGAATTTTGATTTTGTAGTCTCTAGAGCTGTTACAGATCTTTCGGAATTTATCCCCTGGGTATGGAAAAAAATAAAACCATCTGAAAAAGATCTTTCTAGAGGTATTTTATACCTTAAGGGAGGAATGGTAAACGAAGAGATTGCAACGGCTGCCCAAAAAATGAACATCAAATTCAATAATTTCTCTAAAATAGAGATCCAAAACTGGTTTAATGAAGAGTGGTTTCAAGAAAAGTGCATAATATTCATTAAACGCTAGCATAATAATTTGCGATTAAAAACATTTTATTTACCTTTGCAATCCCTTTTGAGAAATATAATAAATTCAGTATACATAATATGAAACGTACTTTCCAACCATCACAGCGCAAGCGTCGCAATAAACACGGGTTCCGTGAACGCATGTCTACCCCTAACGGACGCAGAGTACTTGCAGCACGCCGCCGCCGCGGTCGCAAGAAACTTACAGTATCTTCTGAAGATCGTTTCTAAAAAGAAATATCATAGATTCAGTTAAAATAAAGACGCCGTTGTGCGTCTTTTTTTGTTTATTTGTCTTATTTGAGAATAAAATAGCAAAACATGTTAGAGAGAATAGGCAAACAAGAGGCTTTAGACCTTTATAATATTCAAGATATTAATTTCTTAAGTGAAAAAGCATTAAAAATAAGAGATAAGATAAACGGTAACAAGGTTTGGTATAATAGAAATTTCCATCTAGAGCCAAGCAATGTGTGTATGCACCGTTGTAAATTTTGCTCCTATAGGAGAACAAGCGATAGTGAGCCTGGGGCTTGGACCATGAGCCAACAAGAGGTAAATGAATACTGTCTGGAAAAATTCCAAGAAGGGATGACAGAAGTACACGTAGTAGGAAGCGTTCACCCAAATAGAGATATTAGCTACTACTACAACGTAATTGAGACTATTCGCAAAGCCCTCCCACCACAAGTTACCATAAAAGCATTTTCGGCAGTAGAGATAGACGATATGTGTAAAAACTCTGGTCAAGAGGTTAGAGTAGTTCTACAAGAGTTAATCAAGAGAGGCGTTGCAGCACTCCCTGGTGGTGGAGCAGAAATATTCGACGCTAAAGTAAGATCGCAAATTTGCCCAGACAAAGCCAATGCTCAAAGATGGCTTCAGATACACCAAATAGCACATGAGCTAGGTATGCACACAAACGCTACTATGCTTTTTGGCCACATAGAGAGTAGAGAAAACAGAATAGACCACTTACTCATGTTACGTGAGCTTCAAGACAAAACAGGCGGCTTCGATGCCTTTATACCGCTACTCTTTAAGGCTGCAAACAACCCCATGTCTTATCTGGGAGAAATAGACACAATTGAGGTGCTTAAAACCTTTGCTATATCTAGAATAGTGCTAGATAACATACCTCATATAAAATCTTACTGGCCAATGCTTGGCAAAGAGCTATGCCAGCTTACTCTACTTTATGGTGCAGACGATATAGACGGCACTATAAACGACAGCACAAAAATATATAGCATGGCTGGCTCAAAAGAGCAAGCTCCCTCAATGACACAAGAACACCTAGAGAAAATTGCAACCGAATGTAAATACGTTGCAGTAGAGAGAGACAGCTTTTATAATCAAATAATAAAAAAGTAGTACTTTTGCCTTAAAACAACATAATCATGAAGAAAGATAACTGGATATTACGGAATTTACTCATTGGCGCTGCAGTAATTGCAGCAATACTTATTTTCACCATTATAATTCTTAAGGTAATAACTAGACATAACCGGGAATTTGAGGTTCCCGATCTTTCTGGAATGACTATCTCTCAAGCTTTAGAACAGGCTAATAAAAGTAACCTTAGATTAGAAGTAACCGACTCTGTTTTTATACCTAAGTTGGGCAGAGGAGAGGTGTTTAGACAAAATCCAGTTGCAGGTAGCCATGTAAAGAAAAATAGACGAATTCTTTTAACTATTAACTCGCTACAACCAAAAAAAGTAGTAGTACCCTCGGTTACTGGTTTCTCGTTAAGGCAAGCAAAGGCCGAGCTAGCAGCAAGGCAACTTAAAGTTGGCAGGCTCATATATGTAGAAGATATTGCTACAAATAATGTTTTATCACAGCTATACCAAGGGAGAGAGATAGCTGCCGGAACCCCAATAGTTGCAGAGAGCGAGATAGATTTAAGAGTAGGTATGAGTCATAGCAACAACAGAACATCTATACCATCATTAACTGGCCATTCATTAATTACAGCAAAAGACATACTTATAGACAACTCACTAAATATTGGGCAGTTAAACTACGACAGATCTGTAAAAACCTATGCCGATTCGCTCTCTAGTTTCGTAATAAAGCAAACTCCCTCCTCTACAGATTCTCTCTCTTATTCTCTAGGTAGCAGGGTAGATTTAATACTTAGCATAGATAAAGAGATACTAGAAGAGATTAAGAAGAGTAAATAATTGAGCCAATTATAACAATGAATATAAAGAAACAGAAGTCTAAAAGTTCCTCTCAATTAGAATCTAAAGAACTTGAAAAAAAAGACAAATTACAAAGCGAGAATAATCCAAAAAATTCAAAAGCAATAGAAAAATCTACAACTTTTGAAGAAGAGGAGGAAGAGGAAGAAGAGGAGTCTGGCTCTTTTGAGCACTATCGCTACGTATCAGATAAAGGCCAATCGCAACTTAGGGTAGATAAGTTCTTAACCTCTAGAATGGAAAAAACATCTAGACACAGAATACAGCTTGCAATAGCAGCCGGTTATGTACTTGTAAACGGCAAAATTGTAAAAGCAAATTACGTAGTTAAGCCATTAGATATTGTAACCTTAGAGATGCCTTACGAGCGTAAGAAATTTGAGGTTAGCCCAGAAAACATACCTCTTGATATCCCTTACGAAGACAATCACCTACTACTTGTAAACAAGCCTGCAGGGTTGGTTGTACATCCAGGCCATGGCCATTTTTCGGGTACTCTTATAAACGCTCTAGCATTTCATTTAGGATTAACTCAACCAGCCGATGCCCAAGACGCACGAATGGGCATACTAGTTCATAGAATAGATAAAAACACATCGGGCCTACTACTGGTAGCAAAAACAGATGAAGCTCAACTCCATCTCTCTAAGCAGTTTTTCGACCATAGTATAGATAGAAAATATGTTGCTCTAGTTTGGGGCAATCTAAAAGAAGATTCAGGTACAATTACCGGACATATAGGTAGAGACCCCAATGATAGATTAAAGTTTAGAGTATTTCCAGATGGGTCACATGGCAAACATGCAATTACCCATTATAAAGTAATTGAACGTTTTGGCTATACTACACTTGTAGAATGTCTCTTAGAAACAGGCCGAACTCATCAAATTAGAGTTCATATGGATTGGTTGGGTCACCCCCTTTTCAACGACGAACGCTATGGTGGAGATAGAATTCTTAAAGGAACAGTTTACGCTAAATACAAGCAATTTGTAGAGAACTGCTTTACTATTATGCCTAGGCACGCCCTACATGCCAAAACTCTAGGCTTTACACACCCCCATACTCAAGAGCGGCTTTTATTTACAAATGACATCCCTCAAGATTTGAAAGATGTCATTGATAAATGGAGAAACTTCTCTAACAATCGTTACAACTAATATCACTAGTTAAAAACGACTGTGCATCATACCGCCTCGGCCCGAACCTCTTCCAGAGCTTGAATTTCCAGAGCCGAAAGATCCAAATCTGAAGGTGAAGCTAAGCATAAAGTATTGCTGTAGAGTGTTGTTTTGTATATCTTCTATATAGTTATCTGTAGTACTTCTCCAAACGCTCCTAGATTGTTTTAGAATATCATAAACCTTAAGAGCAAGAGTTCCCTGCTTCTTAAATAGAAGCTTAGATACTTGTGCGTTCCAAACTGCCGATGGCTCGTTCATTCCAGCTCCATAGCCTATATAAAAACGGTAGTCAAAATCACTGGTAAAATTAAATCCTTCTGGAAGTGTCCAGTTTGCATAAAGGCTAATAGAGTTATTCCATGTAGCAGGTCTTGTATTGGCCTCTATTGAGTACCATGCATATGAATAAGAAGCTCTTCCCCCAGCACTTGCCTCAATTTTATCTCCTCTGTATGTAAGTCTTAACGTTTGAGAAGGAGAGATACTGGTTGTCTTATTTCTGAGGTTATTGGAATAGTTTATACCATTGTTTAGTGAAAATCTAGTACCCGACATAATATAAAACTTAGATTTTCTAATTGGACTGTTGTACATTATGTTAGTAAACAGAGAGTAAACACCATCTTCGTTTATAGGTTGGCTGTATTGAACGCCACCCTCGTCATACCAAGTTTTATTAATAATCTTATCCATAGTATAGTTTGCACCTAATCTAAAGGTAAGAGATCTAAAAGTTTCTCTTTTAGTATCTCTAAAGTCTACCCATAGGCTATGTTCAAACTCAGGTAAAAGATTGGGGTTCCCTAGTGGTATATAAAGTGGATTAGAGTTATCTGGCACAGGTTGTAGCTGATTAATTGATGGCTGGTTAGTATTACCCCTATACCTAACCCTCAATGAGCTCATTTCGCTAAAGCGATAATCAAACTGAGCAGATGGCGAGTAGTTAACAACACTTCTTGCAAGATAGGTAGTATCTCCTATACTTTCGGTAGAAGATGGTTGAGCGCTAAAGCCTACTGTATAGCTATATTTCTCTTCGTTTTTTCTAAGATTAAGCTCGGCTTGTTGGTTAACGAACGTGTTCTTATAGGTGTTTGAATACTCATCGTCCCTTAAATCATATTGTCCAGTAACTGTGTTATAGTTATAAGAATTTTTCTCTGAATTACTTACATTGTTATTATACCTATATGCCAACTCCATAAAGAAATTTTTTCCTAGTGGTTCTGTATATGATGCTCTTGCTCCCAATCTATAGGAATTACTATTGAGGTCGAACCTCTGGTTTACAATTGTGGTGCTGGGGTTCTTTCCATATTTTTCTGTTTTCGAATCATTTTTTCCATCAAGATCGTTATTTGAATAACCATAAGTAAAATTGACAGAGAAGGTTCTCCCGGGCTTTCCTAGCCTTTGGCGAAAAAGAAGGTCGCCACCAAGAGTCTGAGACTGATTATCTCCCATAGAACTGCTATAACCATCGTTAATTTTAGTTCCTGTAAGCCCGTCTGTAGAGAAGTCATTTCTCTCATTATATGAACCATAGCCTAAGCTAACATTGGGTCTAAATATAATTGAAGTTTTCTCAGATATATTCCACTCTAGTTCAAGTGCAACTCTGTGGTTATCACTAATGCTTTGTTTGTAAGAGCTATCTCTATTAAAGAAGCTACTGTCTTGCAAAAAGGTTTGCCTTTCACGATTCCCTGTAGCTACATTTTCGTTATTACCATAAAAGTAGTTACCTCCTATTTTGAGCTTCCCATCTTTAGATTCGGTATTAGCATTAACGCCTCCCATCCAAGATGTAGTAATTCCACGTCCACCAAAATTAAGAGTTTGACCCCCTACTCTAATTCCACCTCCGCCACCCATAGAGCCTCTCATACCGCTCATCATACCACCTGCCATATCAGAAAAGGCTCGGTTATTAGTATTGTTGCCATTACCAATAACACTCACCTGGCTTTTAGAGGTAAAGTTACCTACCATACCGGCTGCTTGATACCTATCTTCGGTTCCATATCCAGCGGTTACGTTACCGAACCAACCATTCATCATACCTGGCCTAATAGATAGGTCTATAACTGTCTCTTCGTTTCCATCGTCAATTCCGCTAAAACGAGCTTGGTCAGATTTACGTTCTACCACTCTTACTTTATCTACAATGTTTGCAGGCAGGTTCTTAGTGGCCAAGGTTGGGTCATTCAAAAAGAATGTCTTCCCATCTATCATGATTTTATCTATACTTTTGCCATTGGCAGTTATTTTACCCTCGGCATCTATCTCTATTCCAGGGAGCTTCTTAAGCAACTCTTCTAACATATCGCTATCGGTAGTTTTAAAAGAAGAAGCGTTGTACTCAATGGTGTCTTTTTTAACAATTATTGGGTTTCCTAGGGCCGAGACAACTACAGATTCAAGTAAATTCATCTGTTCCATCATATTTATATTACCAAGATCGGTAATTCTTTGGCCACCAATTGTAATTTGCTTTTCTACTGGCATAAAGCCCATAAACTCAATTCTAAGCGTGTATTCGCCAGCAAGAACTCCTGTAATTTCAAATTTACCTTTGGAATCTGAAAGAGCATATTTAGACGGAGTCTCTTCTCCCTTTAAAATAAGGGCAGCAGTTGCAAACTCAACAACTTCGTTTCTTATACTATCTATAAGTAATCCTCTTACTCTAAAATCTCTAGATTGCTCCTCGGCTAAAAGAGCACTGCTCATTAAAAACAAAAACGCAAACGTTAGAAGTGTAGCTTTAATATAATTCATCATTAATTATTATTTCTCAGTTATTTTATCCTTTTCTACTTTATTCTTATTGGTATTCTTAATTGCATCCTTATTACAGCTTGGCTTTTCGATTAGCTTGATTTGCCAATGCTATATTAGTTTCAAATAACAAACCTTTGACTGCCCAAACAGCCAAAGGTTAAAATGGTTTGTTAAAATTCAACTAAATTATTTAACCCGTCTAGGGTTATTTTTTACAAATGAGTCCCATTTCCCGTTGGAAGCTGCAGTACCACTCACTTTTTTAGCTCCCTTTAAAGAACTAGGAACAGAACTGGTCAAATAATGGCAGAGTGCAGCAGCAAGGCCATCTGTTGCATCATAAGATTGGGGTAGCTCATTTACAGATAATATCTTTGAAATGATTAGGGCCACCTGCTCTTTTGAAGCAGCTCCATTACCTGTTATAGATTGTTTAATTTTTCGAGGGGCATACTCATGTATTGGAATTCCCGAATTTAGAGCAGCAGCTATTGCAGCACCTTGGGCTCGGCCTAGCATGAGCATAGATTGAATATTCTTTCCATAAAAAGGAGCCTCTATGGCCAATTCAGTAGGATTGTAAATTTTTATAAGTTTATCTACCTCTTTAAATATTGTTCCCAACCTTATAAAATGGTCGGGCTCTTTTCTTAAAGTATGAATACCCATTGCTATATATAATGCCTTGCCTCGAACAACAGAAATAACACCCCAGCCAAAAACTTGTGAGCCAGGGTCTATTCCTAATATTATTCTTTCGGGGTCTTGATTCATCTAATTATAATATACAAGCCAACTAGTCTATATATTCAAATCCGGTATACGGCACAAGAACCTTGGGAACTCTAATTCTCCCATCTTCTTGATAATTTTCTAATAGAGCAGCAAGAATTCTAGGTAATGCAAGTGAGCTACCATTTAAAGTATGCGCCAATTGAGTTTTTCCATCGCTGTCTTTGTATCTTAACTTAAGCCTATTTGCTTGAAAAGTTTCAAAGTTAGATACAGAACTCACCTCTAGCCACATTTTTTGAGCAGCAGAAAAAACCTCAAAATCATATGTAAGAGCACTTGTAAAACTCATATCGCCACCACATAGCCTCAAAATTCGATATGGCAAACCAAGTTCTTTAATTATGTTTTCTACATGAACAACCATATCTTCTAAAGCACTGTATGAGCTATGCGGGTTAGAAACCTGTACAATCTCTACCTTTTCGAATTGATGCAGCCTATTTAGGCCTCTAACATCTTTACCATAAGAACCAGCCTCTCTTCTAAAGCAAGGAGTATATGCAGTTACCTTAATAGGAAGTTCTTTTTGCGATAGAATAACGTCTCTGTAAATATTTGTAACGGGTACTTCGGCAGTAGGGATAAGATAGAAATTATCTAACCCTACATGGTACATCTGCTCTCCTTTGTCTGGTAATTGACCAGTTCCGTAACCAGATGCCTCATTCACCATAAGAGGAGGCATTACCTCGTTATATCCTGCAGCTATATTCTTATCTAAAAAATAGGCTATGAGCGCTCTTTGAATTCTAGCACCTTTACCTTTATATACAGGGAACCCAGCTCCAGTTAGCTTAACTCCCAAATCGAAATCTATAATATCGTATTTCTGAGCTAGTTCCCAATGAGGTATAGAGAACTTCAATTCGGGAATTGTTCCACCCTCTTTTACTATCTCATTATCTGAAGCTGCTTTACCGGCAGGAACAGATTCGTGAGGTAGGTTTGGCAATTGAACCAACAAGTTATCTAGTTCTTTAGAGTATATGTCCATTGTAGATTCCAACTCTTTTGAGGTCTCCTTCAATTGAGAGACAGAACCTTTAGCGGCCTCGGCCTCACTTTTCTTACCCTCTCTCATTAATAGCCCAATCTCCTTAGAGATTACATTCTGTTGCGCTAAAAGAGAGTCTACCTCGGTTTGTAAGCCCCTCCTTTTAACATCTAAATCTAATATACTATCTAAGATCTCAGAAGCATCAAAATTTTTTATAATTAAGCGTTCTTTTACAAATTCGGGAGCTTCCCTAAGCAGTTTAATATTTAACATCGTATAAAATGTATGAGAATTAAGTTTCAAAGTTAAAAAAATTAATTGTCTACGTAGAAAAAAGAAAATTAATCTAGAAAAAAATAAAGCTTAACGTAAATCGTATAAATCTGATTTTCTGTAAATTAAATTATCTATTCTCTTATTAGTTTTGTGCTATTCAAACTTTAAATAAGTAACATGAAAGCACAAAAAGCAGCCATAATAACTCTCCTATGCATAATTCAAAGTTGTGCAAAAGAGAGCTCAATTTTACCCTGCAACATTAGCTTCAAAGGAAGTTTAGAAGCATCTGTTAAGAGCACCCAATACCTAGCTTCAGGGGTACTAGCATCCCTTTACATATTCAATAAGTTTGAAAACTCCTCAACAAACCTTACCCCTAGCGTCTCTCTTATTTCAGATGGTTTTTTTGGCTTATACCCTACAGAATATGTCATTCTTAATAGTGGTTTATATGATATTTTTTCAATCTCATTTAACAATAAATCTACTCCGCATATACCTTTCAATACAGATTTTAAAGCTACCCCAAACAATTATATAGATTATATATGGGCAAGTAAATACTCCAATTATATCTCTAGCAGTACAATTATTGAATTTACATATACACATATAGCAACCAAGGTGTGCATAATAGTAAATAGCCCAGATGCATTCAGTAACGTTACTATCAATTCTATAAAATTCACTTTGCCGAATTGCTCATCCTCATTTATTGACTTATTAAAAGGAGAGATTACTCCTGCTAATATAGTTCTTCCTTTAACTGAAATTAGCGGCGAGGGTAACAGCAGAACTTTTATTGCAATCCCTTGCAGCGCCCAAAAAGAGATAGAAGTTTCAATAAACGCCACCATAGAGGGGACAAACTATACCAATTTAATCTACAAATCATACATCGAAACTCCTTTTACTAAAGGGAATTTTTATACAATTAATGTAAACATAGAAAACATATTTAACTCTTCTCTCTCTTTTGTCTGCAACGATTGGAACCATCACTCAAACTATATACCCTACTAAATTTATGAAAGGCTGTATAAAACATATTATTATTTTATTTATCATTCTACTAAGCCAATCTTGCCTTAAAGAGAATTTTAATAATTGCGCCGACTGGGGGAAGTTTAAAGTTATTTTTCACGATAGCTCAAACTTAGAACGCCCCTCTATAAACTATGTAACGCTTCTATATAGCGGGGTAGATTCAAACTCTACAGCACTTTTTAAAAGCTATGTTTTAAAGCCCTATTCTCTTTTATTAGACTCTCCTAGTG
>CAZHHY010000039.1:0-13276 GCA_964532375.1 uncultured Muribaculaceae bacterium | reverse complement strand
AAAAAGAGAGTTTGAAGATAAATTAATTGAGATCTCTACAGTTGCCTTAAATAGTATGGAGCAGTATAATATACTGCCACTACATTTTAAAGGAGGTACTAGGTCTAGTATGAATTTTTATACTAAAGTGATTAATGGAGAGGTGCCACCACTGCCAAAGGTATTTCCCGAAATGGCACAATCTCCAGAAAATTTAGTAGCTATTACAACAATTAAAAAAGACCCTGCGCTTTATAACTCTATTGCAGATTGCTGGGCAAATGGTCTTTCAAGCGCTTTAGAGCAAACCTGTTATTTATATGAAACAGATTTATTAAAATATAATACAGCCAATGCAGTATACAGTAACATTCATACACTAGGTGTTCTTTCAGATATTGAAAAATTTGTAAAAGAGTATACCAAAGAGAAAAATATTGTTCTTATTCCAGAAACTACAGAGTTACTCAACAAAATAATTGATGGTAGCGATGCCCCTTTTATTTACGAAAAAACAGGTACTCGCATAGATCATTTTATGTTAGATGAGTTTCAAGATACATCGCTAATGCAGTGGCAAAATTTTCGCCCTCTAATTTTAGATAGTCTTGCAAAAGGAAATGAAAACTTAATAGTTGGAGATGTAAAGCAGAGTATTTACAGATGGCGAGGATCTGATTGGAACCTTTTAAATCAAGATATTTATAACGATATTCCTAAAGAGAGTATAACCAATTTAGATCTTCGTAATAATTGGCGATCAACTAAAAGCATAATTGACTTTAATAACACCTTTTTTCCACATCTAGCTTCGGTTTGTAAAGAGCACTTAAATAGCCCCAATTTAGAAGTTTACTCATCTGTAGAACAAGAAATATCTTCGCTTAAAAGAGAGAGTGACGGGCACGTTTTGGTTAAGTTTTTTGAAAATGTAAAAGGAGAAACGCCATGGAAAGAGTTGGCTATGAACTACTCTGTTTCATTAATAGAGAGGTGGAAGAGCCAAGGGCATAGTTTAAAAGAGATTACCTTTCTTGTAAGAACCAATAGTGACGGCCAATTAGTTGTAAATCATTTGTTAGGAAAGGGGTATCCTGTAATTTCAGACGAAGCTCTTTTAGTAAGCTCATCGCCTTTAGTTAGAAAGATTATATCAATATTAAAATATATTCAAAACCCAATTGATAGTGTAAACAACACTATTGCAAAGTTTTTGGCTCTAGACACTAGCAATATGAGTTCGCTTTCTCATTTGCCATTATATGAATTATGTGAGCAGGCAATAAGGGAGGTAAATAGAGAGTATACCGATTCAGAATCACTCTTTATTAATTCGTTTTTAGATTTAGTTTTAGACTATGGTAAGGGCGAAAATGCCGATATTGCCTCATTTATAAAATGGTGGGACGAAAACGGATCTAGAAAGAGTGTTCCTGCTCCAGAGGGGCAAGATGCCTTGCGCGTTATGACTATTCATAAGGCTAAAGGGCTTGGAATACCTATTGTTGTATTACCATTCTTTGAATTACCACTAGATTATGGAGGCTACAATGCGCCAATTCTATGGTGCAGCTCTAATGATGAACCATATAATTCTGTGCCAATGTTTCCTGTTAAGTACTCAAAAGGTTTAGCAGATTCATTGTTTAGTGCGCACTATGAAGAAGAAAGGCTTAAAGCATTTGTAGACAATATGAACCTTGCCTATGTAGCTCTAACAAGAGCAGAAACCGAAATGGCTGTTCTATGCCCAGTTCCACCTAAGACAGGTGAATCGCTCTCGGTTTCAAAAATTTTACATTCAATGATAAACGATGCTCTAGAAGATAATGAATATAAAGTAGGCGATTTCACACAGAACACCAATACTAAAAAAGAGATAGTAGAAAACAGTATTAAAGTTCCCTCTTTCATCTCTTTCGATACAGACAATCGATTGAAATTAACGCTGCGAGGAGAGGAGTACTTTAATGAAAGAAGCAGCCGTGGGCAAGGTCTTATTATGCATAGCATAATGGAAAACATAGTTACCGAGCAAGATTTAGATAAAGCACTAGATATAGCTCTATCTCAAGGGATACTCTCACTTGAAATGAGAGAAGAGGCGATGTTAAAAATCAAAAGTATGTTCAGTGCAGTTAAAGAGAGGCACTGGTTTGACGGGACATACAAAGTATATAGAGAATTAGAAATTCTTGAACCCGGTGGCTCTGTTAAAAGGCCAGATAGGGTACTTATGGGTGCTGCTGCACAAGTTGTAGATTTTAAGTTTGGTAAAAAACAAGAGCAGTCTCATATTGCCCAAGTAGACAAATATGTCTCTCTCATAAAAGAGGCCGGAGTTGCCTATGTAACAGGGTATGTTTGGTATCCCGATAGTAATGAAATAATTGAGGTTTAAAATAGTTAATCTGGTTTTAAAATATTGGCAATCTCAAACACTATATCTTGTGTTAAGGCATCTTTAGATAAAACTACATTTTGTTTATCTAGCAAATAAAACGATGGTGAAGGCCTACGGTCATATAACCTTTCCATAGTTATTGCCATTTCATTATCGTGACAAACAATCCAATAGGGCTTGAATTTCTTTGCAGTTTTGTGCCACTCCTCTAAATTACTACCTGTGTAAACTGCAAGCATATTAAATGATTTTGCCGCAAGCTCTATTACATTATTATTGGCAAAATATTCCAAAGTGGCCTCACAGGCAGGGCAATCTGGTTCATAAAACATAATTAAAGTGTACTTTCTTGGTAAATCATGCAAACTCCCTTGTTTACCATCTATTGTTGTGAATTTAAAGTTGTTTGCAATATCTCCTACATTGTTCTTAAGAGCCATCTCTAATTGCTCTTTGTACCTCTCCTTTAGCAGAGGGTCAAATGATTGGTTAGCAATAATAGATTTGAGAATAATAATATAAAAAGTTTCATTTCGGAGTGCAGAGTTGGGGTCGTATAAAGATTGTTCTATTAAATCTAAAAAATAGTCTTTAAGGTTAGAATTGGCAGCCAAAACTAACTCAGTAAAATTTTTAAGTGATTTTTGTGAAAGCTCAATTGGAAAATTTCGTAAATTATTTATATATGCCGAATAGTGAACGTCTATTGCCTGTTTGTCATTTAAATAAGAGGAGTCAGAAAAATCCATTATGTCCCAAAAGTGCCCGGCAATATATGATTGACGAGCATCTTGGGTTGAATAGATAGCAGGAATATCTATCATTTTTAATTTTGGGGCTACTGCTTCTTGCTTCTGGACTCTATATTTACAAGCAACTATAGAGAATAAAGATATTATAATGAGGGTTGTAATTTTAAGATGTTTCATAAAATGGAATATTAGAGATACAAAAATATAAAACTTGTTGGAGATTTAATTGTTTACTTAATTATATCATTTAAATTAGCTAGATATTATATAATCATATATAAATAAGTATGATAATTTTAGCAATTAGAATAACAATGATAATTAGAAGAGCTAAAATTAAGAATCAAAACAAATAATAATATAACAACAGATAGAGGATACTATGGAAGAGAAAGAAAAATCTGATATTGCAGTACTTGGTTTAGCCGTTATGGGAGAGAATCTAGTTCTCAATATGGAAAGTAAAGGTTATAGTGTATCGGTTTATAATAGGACTGAATCTGTAACTAAAAGGTTTATAGAGGGGAGAGGGCATGGAAAAAAAATTAGAGGGTACCAGAGTTTACCAGAGTTGGTGCAATCTTTAAAAAGCCCTCGTAAAATAATGCTTATGGTTCGTGCAGGGAAAGCGGTAGACGAGCTTATTGAGGCACTTATTCCTCTATTAAATAGGAATGATATAATAATTGATGGAGGTAATTCAGACCATGCCGATACCTCTCGTAGGGTAGAGTATGTAGAACTTAAAGGATTATTATATGTGGGAGCAGGTGTCTCTGGTGGCGAAGAGGGAGCACTGAAAGGGCCAGCAATAATGCCTGGTGGCTCTAAGGCAGCTTGGCCCGCTATTAAAAATATCTTTACAGATATTGCAGCCAAAGCATCTGATGGTACAGCATGTTGCGAGTGGATTGGGCCTGCTGGATCTGGCCATTTTGTGAAAATGGTACACAATGGTATTGAGTATGGCGATATGCAACTAATTTCTGAGGCCTATTCTGTTCTAAAAAACATGGCTGGACTAGAAAATGATAAAATTGCTAATATTTTTGAGACCTGGAACAGTAGTAAACTAGAGAGCTACCTTATTGAGATTACTGCCAATATTTTGAAGTACAAAGAGAAGGATGGTACCTATCTTATAGACAAAATTTTAGATACTGCCGGGCAAAAAGGAACCGGTAAGCTATCGGTCAATAATGCAATGGAATTAGGTATACCCTTGAATCTTATAGCTACTGCAGTATTTGAGAGGTCTTTAAGTTACTCAAAGGAGCTACGTGTAAAAGCAGCCTCTGTTTTTAAGAGAGGCCATGGCAAATATGCAACTCCAGAACCACAAGAGGTGTTTGATTCTTTATATGCATCTAAGCTTGTCTCTTATGCGCAAGGCTTTGCTATGCTAAAGAGCGCATCCCAAGAGTTTAGCTGGACTCTAGATTTATCTTCTATTGCTAAAATTTGGCGTAATGGATGTATTATTCGCTCTTCATTCTTAAACAAAATTGCACAGGCCTACTCCAATAAAGTACAGCCTCAACATTTGCTATTAGATCCTTATTTTAAAGAGGAGATAGAGAGCACTCTAAATTCTTGGAGTTCACTTACAGCCAAGGCAGCCGTGGGGGGCATACCTCTGCCTGCATTTAGTAGTGCATTAAACTATTTTTATTCACTCACTAGTGAAACTCTTCCAGCAAATATTTTACAGGCACAAAGAGACTATTTTGGTGCCCACACCTTTGAGCGAAACGATAGAGAAAGAGGCGTTTTCTTTCATGAAAATTGGACCGGAGAGGGTGGCGATACAAGTTCGGGGGTTTACAATGTTTAATAGTACTTTGTAGTTTTTTAGTTATTTATGAAAGAACATTTAATTATAATATTCGGCGGCAGCGGAGATCTTGCTTCTAGGAAATTGATACCAGCCCTTTACTCTTTGCATGAAAGAAAAAAGGATTCGGCACCCTTTAAAGTACTTGCAGCGGGCCGTACTTCACATACCGACACCTCTTTTAGAGACCATTTAATTGAAAAAGGAGAGTATTCTAACCTAGATTTTTTTGAATCGGTTTTCTATCTGGAAATGGATCCTTCATTAGAAGGAGAGTATTCGAAGCTATTAGAAAGATTGAAAGAGTTTGAAATTAGTGATTATCTTTTTTATTTAGCAACCCCCCCCTCTTTATATGAGTCAATTCCAGTAAATCTTAAAAAGTGTGGGCTAAATAGCCAAGATGGTGATGGAAAAAACATTAAGCCGGGAGTAAGAAAAATTATTGTAGAGAAGCCTTTTGGGTATGATTTAGATAGTGCTGTAAAAATGAATGCTATTTTAAAAGAGGCATTTAAGGAGAAACAGATTTACAGAATAGACCATTACCTTGGAAAAGAGACAGTCCAAAACATTCTAGCGCTTAGGTTTGCAAATACAATTTTTGAACCTATATGGAATAGAAACTACATAGAGAGGGTAGAGATTACTGCCGTTGAAAACATGGGTATTGGAAGCCGAGGTGGGTTTTACGATGGAGTAGGAGCGTTACGCGATATGGTGCAGAACCACCTTATTCAAATATTGGCACTAGTAGCAATGGAACCTCCTGTTATTTTTGGAGAGAGAGAGTTTCGAGACGAGGTGGTTAAGGTATATAACTCATTAAAGCCTCTTACAAAAGAGGAGATCCCCTCTAGAGTTGTTAGAGGACAATATATTGCAGGAGAGAAAAAGGGAGAAATGGCTCTTGCTTATCGTGAAGAGAAGGGGGTAAAACCCAATTCTCAAACCGAGACGTTTTTAGCTATGAAGGTAAATATTGCCAATTGGCGCTGGGAGGGAGTTCCGTTTTATATTAGGACAGGCAAACAAATGCCTACCAAAGTTACAGAGATAATCATACATTTTAGACAAACCCCGCACCGTCTTTTTAGTAGCAGAGAAGAGTGTCCAGATCAGAACCAACTTATAATAAGAATACAACCCAATGAAGGAATGGTACTTAAGTTCGATATGAAAATTCCTGGGAGTGTTTTTGATGTAACGCAAGTACCTATGGATTTTACTTACGATAAACTAGGCCAGGTTAACACTGCCGATGGTTACTCGAGGCTTTTAGAAGAGGCACTCAAGGGAGATAATACATTATTTACTAGAAGCGATGCCGTAGAGGCAAGCTGGCGATATTTTTCACCTATACTTGATTATCTCACAGAAAATTCGGCATTGCCATTACTTGGATACCCGGCAGGTAGTTGGGGCCCCCTAGAGAGCGAGTCTATAATATTTGAAGGCCATAAATGGACCAATCCTTGTAAAAACCTTACCAATACAAATATTTATTGTGAATTATAACATCTAGATTTTGATATGAAGAAAAACAGAGCACAAGAGCTAACAGAATTGTTGATAGAGATGATTAATAAAAAAGAGGGAGATTTTTTTTCGCTTGCTATATCTGGAGGAAACAGCCCTTTAAGCCTTTTTTCTCTTTGGACGGGAGAGTATAAAAAACTTATTAAGTGGGAAAAGGTGAAACTATTTTGGGTAGATGAAAGGGCTGTTGCACCAGATAATGAAGAGAGTAACTATGGCTCTGCAAAAAAACACCTATTAGATTTGATAGATATTCCGCAAACTAATATATTTAGAATAAAGGGCGAAGAAGATGTTAGTGAAGAGGCCTTTAGATATAGTTTACTTGTAAAAGAACAGCTACCAATAAAAGATAATTTTCCAATTTTTGATATGATTATTCTTGGAATAGGAGACGATGGGCATACCTCTTCAATTTTCCCTGGTCAAAGCCATCTGTACAACCATGATTGGCCCTATGCAGCATCTGTTAGCCCTTATTCGGGGCAATTAAGAGTAGCTATGACTGGAAATACTATTTTAGCTGCCAGAAGAGCTGTTTTCTTTTTAATAGGAGAATCAAAAATTAAAACAGTAGAGATGGTAGAATCTAATATTGGCAATGTAAAGTACCCGGCCTCATATCTATTAAAAGATCTTGGGAAATCGTCAATTTTTTTATCTTTATAATATAACTGTTCAATTTTCGTTACAATTTTGTAATTTACCCTTTATTTTCATTAATAAATATAATTAACCTATCTACAACTTAATAATAATCGATATGAAAAGACTAATGAATTTATCTATTCCGGTTCTGTTTCTAATTACCCTGTTTTATTGCGGAAATCTACGTTCCCAGGAAAACCTTAATTTTCAAAAGCCTCCGAAAGAAATTTTAGATCTGCTCGATTATGAGAGAGCTCCAATGGTAAGAATAGATTCTCGTAAAGAGAATATGATATTTTTCTACAGAGATAATTACAAGTCTCTTGAAGAACTTAACCAACAAGAACTCAAACTAGCTGGGATAAGAATTAATCCTGTTACAAACATAGAAACATCTGTTAACTATGTAAATAACATTAAAGTTAAAAAAGTTGGAGAATCAAAAGAGATTCAGGTTACCGGTCTTCCACAAGATTCCAAAATTGCTAATATGCAATTTTCTCCAGACGAGACTCTTATGGCATTTACACACACTGCAAAAGAGGGTGTAGAGTTGTGGGTTCTAAATATTGCTACTGCAAGTGCTAAGCCTATTACAAATGCTGTCATTAATGCAAATCTGGGAAACCCTTATAGTTGGCTTAAAGATAATAGCTCTTTTTTAGTTAGAGTTCTCCCTACTAAAAGAGCAGCCATATTAGATCAAAATGTGAGTATTCCAAATGGCCCTACAATTTCTGAAAGTCAAGGTAAGGAATCTCAAAACAGAACTTATCAAGATCTTCTTAAGAACAGAATTGACGAGAAGAATTTTGAAACATTAATTAATTCAGAACTTTATATTTATGATCTTGAAGGGAACTCTAAAAAATTTATGGGAGAAGCTCTCTACTCAAATGAGGTAGTATCTCCCGATGGTAATTATGTTATGATCACTACCATAGAGAGGCCATACTCCTACATTGTTCCAATGAATCGCTTCCCTCAAAAAAGCGTAGTGTATGATTTTTCAGGTAATATGATTAAGACAGTAAATGAAGTCCCTCTTATAGAGATTACACCAAAAGGCTATTCAAGCACTCGCACTGGTAGAAGATCTATCTCTTGGAGGGCCGATAAACCTGCTACACTCTATTTTGTTACTGCATTAGATGGTGGCGATGGCGAAAAGGAAGTTGATTTTAGGGATCAAATTTTTCAGTGGGAAGCGCCTTTTGATAAAGAACCTGTTTCTATGGCTAAGATTCCACAACGTTATGCTGGCGTTGTTTGGGGAAATGATGAATATGCCATGTTTATGGATAACCGTAGAGAGAAGATGAATTCAAAAACTTATCTTTTTAATCCATCTAACCCCAATGCCCAACCTCTATTAATTCAAGATAGAAATACCGAAGATATCTATTCCGATCCTGGTAAAGTAGCTATGATCAAAAATGAGTATTCTCGAATGGTTATGAATATAGATAAGGAGTCTATTTATTTAGTTGGAGATGGCTTTTCTAAGGAGGGTCAATTTCCATTCATTGATGAATTTAATCTAAAAACGTTAAAAACCAAGAGAATATATCAGAGTAGCTTTACAGATAAAAAAGAAGATATTGAATCTATAGATGATATTAAGAAGGGTAATATTTTAGTAAGAATTCAATCTCAAACAGAATTTCCAAATTACTATATGAGAAACCTTCGTAAAAAAAGAGAAAACCTTACTCAGTTAACCAATTTTGACAATCCATTTGTTGTGCTCTCTAATGTACATAAAGAGGTTATTAAATATATGCGCGAAGATGGAATAGAGCTTTCTGGAACTCTTTATTTGCCTGTAGGCTACGATATGGATAAGACAGAGAAGGTTCCAATGTTATTATGGGCATACCCAAGAGAATATAAAGATGCAGCAGCTGCAAGCCAAAGTACTCACAATCCTAATCAGTTTACAGTTCCATCTTATGGCTCGTTTGTATACTGGGCAACTCGTGGCTATGCAGTTTTGCAAGATGCTGCTTTCCCAATAATTGGCGAGGGAGATAAAGAACCAAACGATACTTTTATTGAGCAGCTTATTATGAATGCAAAAGCGGCTATAGATGCTGTAGACGCAATGGGCTACATAGATAGAACAAAAGTTGCCGCCGGTGGACATTCCTATGGAGCTTTTATGACAGCTAATCTTCTCTCACATTGCGATTTATTTGCATGTGGTATTGCTAGAAGTGGTGCCTATAACAGAACTCTAACTCCTTTTGGTTTTCAAAATGAGCAAAGGAATTATTGGGATGCTCCAGATGTTTATACAAGAATGTCTCCTTTTATGAATGCCAATAAAATGAAAACACCATTACTTTTGATTCATGGAGAGGCCGATAACAACACAGGTACTTTTACAATGCAAACCGAGAGATATTTTCAGGCATTAAAAGGATTGGGAGCCCCTGTAAGAATGGTACTTCTTCCAAGAGAGAGCCATGGCTATGCTGCTAGAGAGAATATTTTTCATCTATTGTGGGAACAAGATAGCTTTCTTGAAAAGCATCTTAAAAGGCAGTAGCAAAGAAGAGTAAAAGAAGTTTACCAATAAATAAGCTCTATGTGAAATAGAACAGGCCTGCCAAATAATATTGACAGGCCTGCTTTTTAATTATTCAATAATGAATTTACTCTTTAGATCCTGCGTAATATTGGTCTAGAATCTCTTGGATATCGTCAATACAACCGCCGCATATTGTGCCTGCTCCGGTCTCTTCTCCAACATCTTCTACAGTTTTGCAGCCTTTTTCTTCAATGGCTTTAAGAATTTCATTTTTGTAAACTTCGTTGCAATTGCAAATAATTGTGTCTCCGCTCATGTTTTGTCTTTTAATGGTTTATATTATATTGATTTATATTGTTTTATAACTAAAATAATTATGATAATAGATATTATTATAACCTATAACAATCTTATTTGAAAATTGTTGGCCTATTCTACAAGCTTTTCTCTCTATTCTAGTGTAAAGAAGAAAGTAGACCCTTTATTAAGCTCAGATTCGGCCCATATCTCTCCACCGTGCTTATCAATTATTCTTTTAACAGTAGAAAGACCAACACCAGTTCCTGTATAGTCACTGCTTGAATTGAGTCTCATAAATGGCTGAAAAAGCTTGTCTGATTCAGACATATCAAAACCTACACCATTGTCTTCTATATAGAAAAGTTGTTTTCCGTAATACTCTTTTTGGCAGAATTTTATTGTGGGATTTTCTACTTTTGAACTGTATTTTACAGCGTTTCCAAGTAGATTGTCTAGTACTACTCTTATCATGTTAGGATCGGCATTTGCAATAAGATTAGGCTCAATTGAGATGGTTGGCTTATTACCAGGATATCTAAGTATTGTACTTTCTATAATATCATTAGCTATGTCGCTTAAATTTAGTTTAGCCTGTTCAATTTGCACACGACCCGAAAGAGAATATGAGAGCAAGTCCTTAATAAGCTGGTTCATTTGATAAGCCGAATCTTGCATATATTTAATATACTCCTTCTCTTCTTCCGAAATTGCCGATTCAGCGTTATCTAAGATTGCGCTTGAGAACCCAACTATTACAGTAAGAGGTGACTTCAAGTCGTGAGAAACAGTGTGAGCAAAAGCATCCAAATCTTCATTTGCCTGGGTAAGTTCTCTATTAGTTATTTCTAACTTCTCTTTAATTTCTGTTAATTCCTCATTTCTTTGAACAGCAGTGTCATATACCGAAATAAGTAAGTCTAAAATTTGTTTTCTACCAGAGGTTATTGAAAACTCTTCGCCTCTATATTTAATCTGAATTGGAGTGTTATTAAATGCTGCAGAATGTGTATTGTTTGTGTCAATATTACTAAGCAAATGATTAATTCTAGAGAGAAGATGCTTTTCGTCATAAGGTTTTGTGATAAAATTATCTGCTCCTGCTTGTAGCCCCCTTATTATATCGCGTGAATCTTGAAGGGAGGTAAGTAAGATCACAGGAATATCTTTTGTTTGGTTATCTTCTTTTATTTTTTTGCAAAATTGATAACCATCAATCCCAGGCATTACTATATCACTAATAATAAGAGTAGGTTTCTCTCGTTCAATCTCTTTAAATGCCTCCCCGGCAGAAGCCGCAATTGTATAATTAAAACCATGCTTCTTGAAGAAATATTCAATTCTTTTAGCTTGAACAAGAGAATCTTCTAATGCTAATATATATCCTTGAAAATTTTCTATCATTTTATTTGATTTAATATGTAATTAACTTTTGCAGCAATCTCATAAGGGCTCAACTTGCTGCATTCGGCATTTATTTTTTCGGCCTCTCCAGGCATGCCATAAATTAGTGAAGATTCTTGGTTTTGAATAAGTGTAAATGAACCAGTCTCTTTAAGCCTTTTTAAGCCATCTGCTCCATCTCTTCCCATGCCAGAGAGTAGAATGGCAATACTTCTACCAGCCATCTCTTCAACAAGACTATTGAAGAAAATATCTATAGATGGTACATGCCCTGTACCATTTGCTCTCTTTATTGGAACTGTTAGCTTTATGTTTGAATCTTTTGTGATTGTCAAATGCTTACCACCAGGGGCAATATAAATGGTGTTGTTTTCTAATTGTTCTCCAGATTTTGCAATTTTCACACTGCATTTTGAAAATTGTTGAAGCCATGTTGCAAAGCCATCGGTAAAGTTTGAATCGATATGTTGAATAATAATTACCGGAGCTTGTATTGGATAAGATAACGATTCTAACAAAATTCTAATTGCTTCAGGCCCTCCAGCAGATGCTCCTATAGCTACAATCGAAATAGATTTAGGGATTTCACAATTATTTGTATTGCTTGGTTTTATTTCAATAGTAGGTTTTGCATTATATCTTGTTTTAACTCCGGATGTTCTGGTAACAACCTTAACTTCAGACATTAACATTAATAAGTTCTTATATTTAATGATTGAGTTTTTATAATCTGGATGCTCTGGCCCTAAAGGTTTTGGAAAAACAGCAACAGCACCGGCATTTAGCTCTTGTATTGCCATATTTACTTCATTCTCTTTGTAAAGTGAGCTAACAATAACTATTGGAACAGGATAGTGCCTCATAATTTCATGAGTCGCTTCTAAACCATCCATAACAGGCATAAACATATCCATGCTTATAACATCTGGTTTAAAGAGTTTTGTATATCTAACAGCTTGTTCGCCATTAATGGCTTCTGCTATAACTTCAAAGCGATCGTCTGCACTTAATATATTGTTAAGCACTTTTCTGATTAGTGGAGAGTCCTCTACTATCAATACTCTAATTTTCTTATGTATAGAGTTGTCAATCATCTATAAAAGTCTTTTTATTGTCTCTATTAAATTGCTTTTTTCAAAATTACTTTTAACTATATAGGCATCTGCGCCAGAGTCCATCCCTTTTTTCATGTCGGAAGGAGACTCAAGAGCAGTTACTAGTATAACAGGAATATCTTTCAATAACGGATTGTTTTTTACTCTATGAGTTAATTCAAAGCCATTTAGATTAGGCATTTCAATATCAGTTACTAAAATATCAAAGTATTCTGCTTCTATTTTAGATAAACCATCTTGCCCATCTATAGCAGTAGTAACTTCGTATCCTGCATTCTCAACCATGTTGCGCAGCATAGATCTTATAGTTATGGAGTCTTCTACTATTAGAACCTTAGCCTCTACCTTCTCTTTGTTGGAAGTTGCTAACTCACTCTCTCTAAATGGATGCACTCCCTCTAAGATTGTGTTTGCCATAACCTCTTTAACATTAATAACAGGCACAACTACCTCATTTTTGATAATAGTAACCCCGGCAATGTTTTTTACATATGCCAATTGTGGCCCCATTCCTTTAAGAATCCCTTCATATTCATGAGAGATAGAGTCAACAATATATGCAATTGTATTATTTTTATGTGTAAGATATAATAGATAGAAGAGGTCAGTTGATTGTAGTGCTCTTTTTTGCTCTTCTATACCAATAACAGAAGAGAGTCTTACAAGGCCAACAGTGTTTCCAGAGCTCTCTTTAATGGTAGCTTTATTTCCAATAGTGTTTACCTCTAAACTGCTAGCTCTACCAATCCTCTTTATATATTGAGAAGGAAT
>CAZHHY010000038.1:0-13302 GCA_964532375.1 uncultured Muribaculaceae bacterium | reverse complement strand
GCAAAGGACTGAAAATCCTTGTGTCCCCGGTTCGATTCCTGGTGGCACCACCTTTTAACGGATAAAAAACCCTGAAATAATTAAATTTCAGGGTTTTTTATTTTTACTCCTTCTTACTCTTTTTGAATCACTTATAAAGTTCTCTATTTTATTTTTAATTCTTTGAGCTGCTCTTTTACTTGTGGAGTTAAGCGGTAGCTTTCGCGTGCTTTCTGAATTGCTTTGTTATGAACAAATTTAGAGAAGGTGTGCTGCTGCAATGAGCTATTGTTCTGGAGTAAGGGAATAGTTTTTTCGAAATACTTTATTAACCCTTCACAAATAGTCCATGCGATTGCCATATCTACATAATATTGCCCCTGTTTAATATCTACTAAATGGTTTAACGTTGTCTCTATATACTGTTCGTTTATATAAAAGGTCAAAAGAAGGAGTACAAAAGTACGTTTTGTGAACTCTCCTAAATGGGTTTTGAGAGGCAGAAAGTGAGTAAGTACTTCTTGGGGGTGTTTTTTGAATATTTTGATAGAAGAGATTATTACATCTACATGAGCCCAATTATCAAATTTTAAAATTAGTGGATCTAGGTAGTTGAAAATCTCTTCTAGTTCTGGATCTTTTAAATACCCTAGCACCAATCCATAAAGCATTATGTGTTCATATGTAGTATACTCTGCATTTTTAAGGTGAGTATAAACATCTTTACTTACAGCTATCTCTTTTGCCAACTTCCTTAGTGCAGGCATACGAACGCCAAGGATCTCGTATTTGGTTGAGATGAGCGTTCTATTAAAATTTTTGTAGTCATTTTCGGCTAAAGCCTTAAATGTAGTGTTAATTAGAATATTCATTTTGGGCATAAAGTCTATTGTGTTGCCATTAGTGTTAATTGATTCTGTATTTATTCCCATTTTAAATTTTTAATATCATGGTTGGTAAACAAAGCGCTTATAAGTGTAAAGTATTTGGGCAACACAAGGTCTTTACTCCATTCTAACTCAATATCTAGTAATTGCGAGGTGGTTTTTGATATGTCGAAACCGTACGCCTCAAGAGAGGAGCGCATTTTATGAGGGTAAATACAGGGGTTATTCACAAGCCTAGTACACATCTCTTTTGGGCAAATGAAGCAACTACCAGCAAAGAAACAAAGGCTTCCCACATATTGCTTTTCTATTTCTAGTAACCTCCAATCAATATCTTTGCGAGTTTGCTCCATAATTTGGTAAGAGATCTCTTTTTGCTCTTTAGCATTAGTTGGTGTGTGTCTTGTTGGTTCGTCTATAAATATTTGGCTACCTATTATATAGACATAGTTAAAATCCTTTATCTTATGTAAAGTGTCAAAGTTATATGGAGGGCATGCCCATACTTTATTATAGTTGGTGCAATCTTTGCAATACTCAATAAAGCGGGGTGCATCACGGTACTTATCTATATAATCTGAAACTTTCAATTTTACTATTTTGTGTCTTTTCATCTACTTCAATTTAATATGCAAAAATAGAAAGAAATGGTTGAATTAGATCTAGATCTAGATAAACTACACTTTACTCATCTCTATAGCTTAGTGATAAATAACTTTTAGCCAATTACGATGATATTTTTTAGTTAGAAACAACTTTTTCTATATCTGCTTGTTCTAATAAGATAAAGTTTTATAATTACATTTAACAATAACAATAATACCATATAATATGAACATATTAGGTTTAATTAAAGGTGCCTTTTCTACCCTTTTTGCAGTGAGTGTATCTGCTCAAACTCCTGTAACACCTCCAGTAGATTTCTATTCTCTTTCTTTTAAGACAATTGCAGGCGAAACATTTAAATTCGATCAATTAAAGGGCAAAAAAGTGCTCATAGTGAACACAGCATCTAAATGTGGATATACTCCTCAATTTAAGGAGTTAGAGGCATTGCATGAGCAGTATGGGACTTCGTTAGTGATTCTAGGGTTTCCTTCAAATGACTTTGGTGCTCAAGACCCAGGATCGAATGAAGAGATTCTCTCTTTTTGCGAACTAAATTATGGAGTTACTTTTCAAATGATGGATAAATCATCTGTAAAAGGCAACGATAAAAACAAGGTTCACCAATGGCTAAGCGATAAATCTAAGAATGGATGGAACTCTCAAGAGCCCTCTTGGAACTTTGGAAAGTACTTAATTGACGAAAAAGGGCGATTATTAGCATTTTTTCCATCAAAAGTTAAACCAACCGACAAGGAAATTACGGAAAAGCTTAAATAGTATAGGTTTTTTGGTTATTTTTGCCGCCATATATTTTTACTAACAAGAATAAAAAAAAAATATGGAGGGTAGTTATAATTATCAATATCCAAGACCGGCAGTCACCACAGATTGTGTCGTTTTTGGATTTGACGGGAAAGAGATTAAAGTTTTATTGGTAGAAAGAGGTAGTGAGCCTTTTAAAGGATGTTTGGCTCTACCAGGTGGTTTCCTTGAGCCAAATGAGACACTAGAAGAGTGTGCTAAAAGAGAACTTCTAGAAGAGACAGGAGTAGAGTGCCCTAAGTTAAGACAGTTTTCTGTTTTTTCTGAAGTAGACCGAGACCCACGCTCAAGAGTAATTTCTGTTACATATTACGGGTTATTAGGGCCTACTGCAATGGAATCTAAGCAAATTGAAAGCGGTAGTGATGCGTTTCGCCTAAGGTGGATGGTATTAAGCGAGGCTATTAGTAATAGAAATCTAGCATTTGATCACAAAGAAGTAATAATTAAAGCAAAAGAGACACTCTCTTTAGCTCTCAATAGAGAACCTGTAGCATTTGAACTTCTAGATGAGCGATTTACAATAAAGCAGCTCCAAGCCATTTATGAAATATTGCTAGACATAGAGTTTGATAGAGCAAATTTTCATAAGAAAATGGTTGGAGATCCTGTTGCAGCAACAAAAACTAAACCTAGCGGCCGCAAGAAAAACAGAGGAGTTATTACAGATACTGGAGATGTAATGAAAGAAACTAAACACAAACCTGCCAAGTATTATGCTTTCGATTCCGATAAGTACAATAAACTTATGGAGAAAAAAGACTTTTATTTTGGGTTTTAAAAAAACCGATAATTAAGAAATAAACTTATCACTTATTTTTTTCTGATAGCTTTTAGACACCGGGATCTCTTTTGAATCTTTGGTGTCTAATTCTATATAGAGGCCATCACTCTCTTTGCGAATAACTTTAGCTTTCTCTAAATTAACTAGATAGGTTCTATGGCATCTTATTATGTTGGTGTCTGAGAGTTCGTCTTCTATGGTTTTAAGCCTGTTTCTTAGAAGATATTTTTTTATTATATTGTTGCCTGTATAATAAATTACTACATAATTATCGCAAGATTCTATATATAAAATATCATCTTTATTAATTGAGATGCGAAGCACTCCCTTCTCGTCATAAAATGGGATATTCCCAAACGAAGTTGTATCTGAAGACTCCTCTTTAGAGAGCTTTGCAAGCTTCACGGTGCTCTCTTGCCATCCAAAATAATACCATAGTGAAATATAGGGAAGAAGTAGTACTAATGAGGTATTTATTATGCAAGTTTTAAATACCTCCACTAGATCTCTATCTTCGCTAACAAAAAGTGTGTAGAGAGTATAAAAGAGAGACATAAAGAGTATTTCTAAAAACACCCAAAAGGCATACTGCCAATATGAAATGTCATACTTCTTAGCATAAAAATACATTACTAAACGGCTAATAATTACTACTAGTACACCAGTTAGAGTAAGTAGTAAAGAGTAGACGAAGAACATAAACGCAGAAACATCATACCAGTTCGAAGAACCGAACGGTTTATAGATATTAATAAAGACCAAAGCAAAAATAGATGTAAAAGCCACTAGCCTTATTATGTTCTTTTTCTGATTTATATAATCTGGTATTCTCATAATCTATGCAAAAATAGAGATTATTTTACCACTATAAACACTATTTCACCCCTAATTAGGCTTTTTAGTCCCATTTTATGTGGGTGCACTCCATTTATTTCTCTTTTTAAGTACTACTCTCTTTATTTGTAATAAAAAAATGAAAGAGTACTTGTTTAGATTTCATGAAAAACTTAGAGATAAGAACACTGTTTTGAAAAAAGAGAAGATAGATGTTCTGGAATCGCTACAGATGAATGGTAGCGAAATAGAAGAGAACATAAACTTTGAATATAGAGTGATTTTACCAAGTGAAGAAATAGAGAAGAAGTATTCAAGTGCAATATTTCTTTTCCATGGTTTAAATGAAAGAAATTGGGATAAGTATATACCTTGGGCAAACTATCTATCTCAAAATACAAAAGTACCTATTGTTTTATTTCCAATTTCGCTCCATATTAACAGGTCTCCTCAATCTTGGAGTAACTCTAGGATAATGCAAAAATTGGTCTCAATTGAAAAAGAAATTGAAGAGAAAGAGGGGAGAGTATGTAGTAATCAAAACTTAACATTTGTAAACTTTGCGCTGAGTACAAGAATAAAAGCAAATCCTTTCCGTTTCTATTTAGCAGGTAGAGAAACAATCTTAAATGTTTGTCAGTTGATGGAAGAGATATTGGATGGGAACTCGCCTATCTTTAAAAAAGAGTGTATTGTAAATATTTTCTCATACTCTATAGGTTCTCTATTGTCTCAGGTATTGCTAATGGCTAATCCAAATGGTTACTTTTCTAAAAGTAAATTGTTTATGTTTTGTGGTGGTTCTTTATTTGGCGAAATGAACGGCAACTCTAGGCTTATTATGGACAAGGCTTCATTTGAGGCTTTGAACCATTATTACCGCAATCAATTCATTTGTGAGTACATTCCCACAAAGGTAAATTTAGACAGCATTGACAATGCATTCCTAGCCCATATAGATAGAGAGTATAGGCAAAGAGAGAGATTTAGCTTTTATAAACAGGCGCAAAAAAGAATTAGGGCAATTTCTCTTAAAAAAGATATTGTGATACCATCTTCGGGTATTAAAAATGCATTAGGCTCTATCTGGAAAAAATGCCTTGTAGAGTTAGACTTTCCATTCAAATATTCACACGAAGCCCCCTTTCCCACAATGGAGAAAGGAGGCTCATTAGATGAATTAGATTATTGGTTCGAAAATGTCTTTGCCCAAGCTGCCCTATTCTTAAAATAGAAGTAAAGACCTAGGGTCTAGATTATCCCTTTCTATATCTTTAAAGTAGTTGACAGTTCCAACTTTTAACTCTAGTGTAGATGCATCGTCACAAACGATAATCCCCTTACGGTGCATTTGCAAAACGCTTATTGTCCACATGTGATTAACGCCTCCCTCTACTGCATGGTATAGAGCTCTAGCTTTGTGGTGGCCGTTCACCAGAATCATCACTTCCTGAGAATCCATAATTGTTCCTATCCCTACTGTAAGAGCTATTTTAGGCACTTGAGAAATATCGTTGTTAAAGAATCTTGAGTTGGCAATAATAGTGTCTGTAGTTAGGCTTTTAACTCTAGTTCTTGAGGTAAGAGAAGAACCTGGTTCATTAAAAGCTATATGGCCATCTGGGCCTATACCTCCCATAAATAGGTTGATACCACCATATGCCTGCATTTTTTTTTCATAATTTTCGCATTCTAGATCTAAATCATGTGCATTGCCATTTGGTATATTAGCATTCTCTCTTTTGATATCTATGTGCTGAAAAAAATTGTCCCACATAAAAGTAAAATAAGATTGTGGATGCTCTTTAGGTATGCCAATATATTCATCCATATTAAATGTTACTACATTGGCGAAAGAGACAACCCCCTCTCGGTAGTATCGTATAAGTTCTTTATAGGTGCCATAAGGAGTAGACCCTGTGGGCAGCCCAAGAACAAAAGGCTTCTCGGGAGTTGGTTCGAATTCTGTGATTCTCTTTACAATGTAGGCAGCAGCCCATTGTGAAATTTGTTCGTAGGAATTCTGAATAATAAGTCTCATATATAGTTATTTTTTAAAATGCATTTATATAGAAAGGAACTCTTTTGCGTTTGCAATTGCAGCAGCTGTTAGTTCTGAGCCACTTAGCATGCGAGCAATTTCCATCACACGTTCTTGATTTTCTATTCTTTTAATTTTACTAGCAGCTGCTCCGGTTTCTCCTTCTTCTTTGTATACAAGTAAGTGACAGTTTCCTTTAGAGGCAATTTGAGGAAGATGAGTTATCGCAAAAAGTTGCATATTGTTAGATAATTCGCCTATGAGCAGCCCCATTTTATCTGCGATACTCCCAGATACGCCACTGTCTATTTCATCAAATATTAAGGTAGGCATTTGAGTTCCTCTTGCCATTATGGCTTTTAAACAAAGCATAATTCTGGAGAGCTCACCTCCCGAGGCAACTTTTGATATTTCACGAGGGGCTATCTCTTTATTGGCCGAGAAGAAAAACTCAATAGCTTCTTTTCCATTAATATCATATTGTTGTAACTCTTTTATTTGGATAGTAAATTGAGCAAAAGGCATCTCTAGCTCTCTTATTTTTTGAGTTATTTCTTGAGAGAAACTGCCCGATGCTTTTTGTCTAGATTCTGTGAGAATCTTTGCTGTCTCATTTAGGATATTAGTACTTATGATGAGTTCTTTTTCGGCCTCCTTTAACTTTTCTCTGATCTCTCCAGTAAAATCTAATTTAGATGCAAATTGCTCTTTTATTGAAATGAGCTCCTCTACCGAGGTAGCTCTATACTTATTGAACAAATCGTAAATAAAAGAGAGTCTTTCTTCTAAAAGAGAGGTTTTTGCAGGGTCTGAAATTATTGATTCGGCAAGTTCTCCAATCTCTCTTTCTAGCTCCTTTAGCTCTATTCGGCAAGATTCAACTCGTTGGCTCATTTGGCCTGCTATATGAATTGAGGTAGAGATTTTTGAAAATAGAGACTCTATCTCTCTTAGAGTTTGAACAGTAGAAACTTCATTAGGGTTTAGAAGTTGGCTAATTTCGTAAAGAGTAGATTTAATCTCCTCTGCATTACTCAATATTTTATGCTCTTCTTCAATCTCTTCTAGTTCTCCTAATACTAGGGCAGCTTCTTCTAGCTGTTTATATCTAAAGTTATTGTATTCAAAATCTTGCTCCTCTTTAGCAAGTTTGTCTTCTAATTGTAGAATTTGCCTTTCAAGTTGTTTATGACTGTTATATGCACTTTTGTAGTTCTCTTTAGCCTCTTTGTTCTTTGCATATGAGTCAAGTACTTGAAGCCTAAAATTGCTATTGCCAATTAGTAAATGTTCGTGTTGGGCATGAATATCAATTATTTTTTCGGAAATATCTTTTAAAAACTTTGCAGTTACTGGTTGGTCGTTTACAAATGAGCGAGTGCGGCCAGTAGGAGATATAACTCGCCTTATTAAGAGTTCTGTAGAGGGTTCCATGAAATTCTCATTGAATAACTCTTGAGTTTCGGGGCTGTTTTCAATTGTAAATAGAGCTTCTACAACGCAGTTTTGGTCACTATCTTTGAGTATCTCTTTATCGGCTTTAGCTCCAAGAAGTAGAGAGATAGCCCCCAATAAGATAGACTTACCAGCCCCAGTCTCACCTGTGATAATAATAAGCCCTTCTGGAAATGAAATCTCTAGTTTCTCTATAAGAGCATAATTAGAAATTGCCAGCGATTTTAGCATACAAATATATTTTGCACGTAATCAACAATATCTGAAGCAACCTCCTTTTTCTCTTTAAGAGGGAATGGATAGTTACTGTTTTTTGAATCTATAATTGTAATTTTGTTGGTATCACATCCAAAGCCTGCACCTGGGTCTTGTAGTGAATTGAGAACAATTGCATCTAAATTTTTGCTTTTAAGCTTTTTGATTGCATTCTGGATTTCATTATTTGTTTCTAATGCAAATCCAATGTGAATTGCACCTTCTTTTTTTAATTTACCAAGAGAAGCAGCTATATCTGCAGTTGGCTTTAGGTTTAGAGAGAGACTATTGCCCTCTCGCTTTAACTTGGTGTCAAAGTGTATTTCAGGGGTATAGTCAGAGACAGCAGCAGCTAGAATAACTACATCTGCTCCTTTGTTATATTCATCTAAGGTTATATTGTACATCTCTAATGCGCTTTTAACCTTAATTACATTAATTTTAGAAGAGGTTTTAATTTTTTGTACAGGACCGCTCACTATTGTTGCATGAGCACCTCTGTTTGCAAATTCATTGGCAATGGCATAACCCATTTTACCAGTTGAATGGTTAGAAATAAACCTAACGGGGTCTATCTCTTCTACAGTTGGCCCGGCAGTAATGAGTACTTTCTTACCTTGTAAATTACTTTTGGCGCTGGTATCAAAAGCTTCATGAAAAAACTCTTTCATAGCTTCAACTATGTTTTCGGGTTCTTCCATTCTACCTTTACCTTCAAGCCCACTTGCTAGTTCTCCAGATGAGGGTTCAATGATTTTTACGCCGCGCTCTCTTAAAACGTTTAAATTAGTTTGAGTTGCGGTATGGACAAACATATCTAAATCCATAGCGGGTGCAACTATTACTGGGCATCTAGCACTAAGATAGGTTGTAAGCAACAAATTATCTGCGGTTCCAGTTGCCATTTTTGCAATAGTGTTTGCCGAGGCTGGAGCAATTAGATAAACGTGAGCCCACATACCAAGTGAAACATGGCTATTCCAGTCGCCGTTTTCGGGGTTATAAAAGTCTACCAAAATAGGATTCTTAGAGAGAGTAGCCATAGTTAGGGGAGTTATAAACTCTTTGGCCATAGGTGTCATAATAATCTTAACTTGGGCTCCTTCTTTAACCAGATAACGAACCAGTATAGCAGCTTTATATGCTGCTATACTGCCTGTTATTCCAATTAGTATATTTTTGCCTTTAAGCATTATTATCCTTCTATTTTTCTTACTTGAATTTTATCTTCTTCAAATTCTTGAATAGCTATAAGAGATGCCTTGGGTAGTCTTTCGTAATATCTAGAAATTTCTATTTGCTCTCTATTTTCGAATGTCTCTTCAAGAGTATCGGCAAATGTAGAAAACTCTTCTAGTTTTACTTTCAGTTCCTGCTTAAGTTCGGCAGCTATCTGGTTAGATCTTTTTGCAATTATCATTACAGATTCGTAGACATTACCTGTGGGTTCGGCCAGTTTTGTTAGATCTCTGGTAACTGTTGTTGTAGGAATATTTTTGCTGATTTCCATATATGTATATATTTATTTTTTTAAATATTGTTGAGCACGTTCAAACATTTGATCGGTCTCTTTCCTGCGTTTTGAGTCGGGATATTCACTTATAAAGTTGTAATATTCGTCTACAAGAGAAAGAAATCTTTCTCTCTGTTTAGAAGGGATACTATTTATTGCATATTGGTAATTTGCTGCTACAATGTAATAAAGAACCTCTTCTCTGTATTGATTGTCGGCATTTTCTCTAAGTACATTTTTAAGTGCATATGCGGCTGCCTTGTAATCTTCTATTGTATAGTAAATTTTAGCCGATTCAAAACTCTTGCGGTCTAATCTCTCTTGCATATCTACAAGCATATCTCTCATTCTTTTGAGATAGGTGCTATTTGGATACTCATATAAAAACAGATTTATCGCACTCATTGCTTTGTAAGTGGGAAGTTGGTCTAGATCGAACCTATAGGTAGAGCCATAAAGGCACTCTACTCTTAGATATTTAGCCTCTTCGGTGAATGGGCTTCGTGGGAAAACACTTATAAACTGGTTGAAATTGGCCTCTGCAATTACGTAGTCGCTGTAGCGATAGTTGCTCAGTCCTAGATAAAATTGAACGGTATCGTCTCTGTTAGTCCCTCTTACCGAGAGTAGGAGCTTGTCAAAAAGCTCGGCTGCTTTAAGGTATTTACCTGCGTTAAAATATTGAAAAGCGCCTCTATAAACCTCGTCTACATCGTTGGATTTAAGTAGCATATCATATTGAGACTTGCATGAAGAGGCACTCAAAGCCAGAGCTAGAAACAAAACTGCAATTTTAATGTATTTCATCTTTTATTATTTATTTTCGCCAAGAAATCTCTCGGTATCTAGTGCTGCCATACAGCCCGAGCCTGCAGCTGTAACTGCTTGCCTGTAATGTGGGTCTTGTACATCTCCTGCAGCAAAAACACCTGGTACATTTGTTTTAGAGCTTTTACCCTCGGTTATAATATAACCCTCTTCATTGGTTTTAACCCACTCGCTAAAGAGCTCTGAGTTGGGGTGATGCCCAATAGCAAGGAAAAAGCCATGAACGTCTATCCTTTTTTCACTTCCATCTTTATGAACAAGAATCGCACCATCAACGCCTCCCATCATAGAACCGGTAATCTCTTTTGTATTATAATGCCAAAGAATCTCTATGTTTGGAGTGTTTTTAACCCTCTCTTGCATTGCTTTAGAGGCTCTTAGAACATCGCGTCTAACAATCATATATACTTTATTACAAAGACCAGCAAGGTAGGAGGCCTCTTCGCAAGCAGTATCTCCACCACCTACAACTGCTACATCTTTTCCTTTATAGAAAAAACCATCGCAAGTAGCGCATGCCGATACTCCTTGGCCTTTGAATTTTTCTTCGGACTCCATACCTAGGTATTTCGCTGTAGCTCCTGTAGATATTATAAGAGCTTCGGCGAGTATCTCCTTTTCTTCGTCTATAGTAATTTTAAAAGGCCTTTGAGAGAGATCGGCTTTTGTTACCAATCCAGCTCTAATATCGGTACCAAAACGAGCTGCTTGCTCTTTCAATTGGTCCATCATCTCTGTTCCTGTAATCCCTTGTGGGTAACCTGGGAAGTTGTCTATCTCTGTAGTTGTTGTTAATTGACCTCCTGGTTGGATACCTTCGTAAAGAACAGGTGATATATTGGCACGTGCAGCATAAATAGCTGCAGTATAACCAGCAGGGCCACTACCGATAATAAGACATTTTATTTTTTCTGGATTCATATAATAAGATTATTAAACAATGTTTCAACTTGCAAAGTTAAAAAACTTTTTCTTTATTGCTATCTCTAGGCGTAACTCCCAAACCAAGACAAATGAAAAGGCCCACCTAGCCGCCAAAAGCCACCACACCACTGCACCTACCGAGGCCAGCAGAATCACATCTTCTAAATTACTATGAGATATTGCTATATGATGATTTAAGAGATCTACCTCTTCTTTTGTGATTTTTCCACTTTCTGTTTCATCTATCATAACGGCTGCTCCATATGCTAACCCTAAAGTATTGGCAACTATCCATAAAAACGAGGTTTTTGCAGGTAGTCCAAAGATAGCAAGTAAAGGGCTTAATAACTTGGAAAGCCATTTGATAACTCCAAACTCTGATAGTAGCCTTTGTATAATAGAGAGAGTGAATATTAAAGTAGACATTAGTATAATTAGACGTAAGGTCTTATAGAACCAAGTTTCAAGCATTTGAAGTAGAGTGAAATTAGTTTGGATAACCTTATTACTAATTATTTCGTGAGATTCTGGCATTACCAAATTTAGGACAAAGCCAAGAATAAATGCACTCAATGTTCTTATCACAACCATTCTAATAGCAGAAGAGCCTGTTTTTTTCTGTACAGCAGTTTCGGTTATCATATTATGGGAGCAAAGAACCATTACTGCCAAAATTGTTATAGAGCGAGCATCTAAATTGAGAGTAGAGATTACAGCAATAGCCGAATAGACATTTACAAAATAACCAGATACATAGGCTAAGGCAGCTTCGCCGGGCAAACCCATAAGGTTAAAGATGGGGTTCAGAAACCTAGATATCCAAGGTAAAATATTAAAGTACTCTAGAAAGAGTACACCTAGAGTTACGAGTGTGGTTATACGAATAAGCCAAAGACAGGTTTTAAGTGTCTTTGGCAAAATTTCTTTAATAGAGCTTATTGCTCTGTTTATTGCAGATTTTTCCATAAGTCAAATAGTCTGCAAAGATAGTCTTAATAACGTTACTAGTAGTTATTTTTTTTAGGTTCGAAATGTTCTTTGGGATGTACGCAGGCAGGACAATTTTCCAATGCTTTTTTGCCTTTGTGAACATAACCGCAATTACGGCATTGCCACTCAATTTCCTCTTCTCTTTCGAATACTTTTTCGGCTTCTACTCTTGCAAGTAGTGTTCTGTAACGAGCTTCGTGCTCTTCTTCTACCTTTGCTATCATTCTAAATGCTGTAGCAACTTGAGGGAATCCCTCATCTTTTGCGATTTGAGCAAATTCAGGGTAAAGTTCGGTCCACTCCTCGTTTTCGCCTGCAGCTGCTGCGGCTAAGTTTTGTGCAGTTGTTCCGAATATTCCAGCAGGATAAGATGCTGTAATTTCTACCATTCCACCTTCAAGAAAACTGAAAAACCTTTTGGCATGCTCTTTCTCTTGCTCGGCAGTTTCTTCAAAAACAGCGGCAATTTGTCTGTATCCTTCTTTTTTTGCGATAGAAGCGAAATAGACATAGCGGCCTCTTGCTTGAGACTCTCCTGCAAATGCTTTCAGCAAGTTCTGTTCTGTTTTTGTGCCTTTAATGCTTTTTTCCATAAAATTAATTTTAACTGTTATTCTTTGCAAATTTAAGAAATACTTATGTTTTTTCCTCGTCTAATTTATATATTTGTGCAGAGCTTATCTTATTATTATGGAAATTATTAAACAGAGGATTGAGAAATTTAGGAGTTATCTTAAAGAAGAAAAACTAGACGCCTTTATAATACCTTCTACAGACCCCCACTTTGGAGAGTATGTTCAGGACTACTATAAATGCCGCGAGTGGATATCTAACTTCGATGGTTCGGCAGCTACGGTTGTTATTACTTTAGACCATGCTGCTCTTTGGACAGATTCAAGATATTTTGTTCAAGCCTGGGAGCAACTCTTGGGAACTGGCATTGAATTAATGAAGATAAAAACAGAGGGCACCCCCTCTAGTAGTAATGTGATTAACTCTGGTTTGAAAGAAAATTCTATAGTTGGTATAGACTCTATGTTGTTTTCTCAAGCTCAGGTTAATGAATACTTAATGAGCATAGCTCCTCTCAAGCTTAAGCTGTGCGAAGATCCTTTTAGAATTGTTTGGAATAATAGGCCTGCAATAATTCATTCTGCTGCGCAGATAATGCCGCTAGAACTGAGTGGCTGCTCTACAGAAATTAAACTTAAAGAGGTAACCAAAGCATTAAATATAAAGAAAGATTTTGTTTATATACTTTCTGCTTGTGACCAAATTGCTTGGCTTTGTAATATAAGAGGAACTGATATTCCTTTTAATCCAATACTCTATTCATATCTATTATTTGGCTCACTTGGTACACACCTTTTTATTTCGCCAA
>CAZHHY010000037.1:0-13305 GCA_964532375.1 uncultured Muribaculaceae bacterium | reverse complement strand
CCGTTTGGGGAGTGCAAAGATAAAGAACTTTTATTAGTTCCCAAATTTATTTATCCAAAAAATAGATAAAATTCTTTGATTTATAGTTAACTCTCTATTTAACAACAAATTCAGCAGAGAAAATAATAGGAATTCCTTTAGAAGAAATTCCTTCTACTCGAATAATATAATTACCCGCAACGGCCGATGTGTACACGGTTATCTCTTTTTCCTCTCCTGGAGTCAAAGAAACAATAGGGTCCCAGTACAATAAAGAGCGCATATCGGGTAAGTTTTTAATAGAATGTACGCCTGAGGCGTGCAATTTAGATGGGTAGAGTTCTCCTTGATAATCTACAATTCTTACATTCTTCCCAAAAGTAAGACCAGAATAATCGCCTTTATAAGTTCTAAAAGAGGCAACACCACTAAACCCAGCAACCCCTACAAAGTAATCCGATTTGTAAATTGAGATAGTTTCTACCTTAAGCGGATTATAATCTAAGATTTTTTGATGATCAAAAACAGGAACACCATCTAACAACGCTAAGGTATATTCCTTAGAAAAAGACATATCTTTAAATGCATTATCTACCCTAACCTGTAAATCGGTCTTTTTATCTACTTTACGAAACCTGAGCTCAGGTATATATTCTGTTACCACCTCTTGCATCACAGTAAACCGTGTATAATCGTCTAATCTATATACAACCGCATTATTTAGAAGCAACGGGTCTTTATTAATAGGTAAACGCTCATATAAGGTATCTATACCAAATCTACGCCCTAGCTGCATCTCTATAGCCCTCTCTTTTAGTGAAGAGACAATATTGGTATCTAATAGCAACGAAGGGATATCTCCTACTCTATCTCTTATGAAAGGATCTTGAAGTTCATAAGTGATATTTAAAGTAGAGTCGGCCCTAGGAATCTCAAGAATTAAGTCTCTATTACCAAAGAAAGGAGTAGTAAAAAAAGCAAAACTGCCTGTACTATCTATAGAAGTAGAATATAGGTCTGAATTACCTCCTGCTGCAGAGAGGAAAATTGCTCTATCCCATAGAGCTTTATTATTGTCACAGATAACTCGGCCCCAAATAATTTCTCCCTCATACTCAGGAATGAATTTATTCGTAAATAGAGGAACTGCTTTTGGGAGAGTAGCTAAATAGCTTACAATTGTACTCTTATAATTATTCGATAGAGAATCTTGCTTATATACAGATATATTTGCCGAGACAATACTCTCTCCTTGGTTACTTAGCGTAAACATAAAAGAGCTATCTACAAAAAGAACTCGGCCCGAAGTACCAAATTTAACATCTAAGACATTTTGGTGGCCCAAGTTAGAAAGAGACAAAGAGCTAGAGCTACTAATAGCATTGGCTCCTGGAATAACAGTACTATCTACCCTCTCTGAACTCAGGGCACTATATATAGGTATTATCTTTTCGAACAAAACAGGCTCTTTCTCATTTAGCATCTGCTTTGTGTAAGAGACAATTTTATAATTACCAGTGGGCAAATTAGGAGGCAACTCAATATGGCCACTTCCTCTACCTACTATTAAAGCAACTTTCGCAGTTATAACCAAAGATTTAGCGTTATGCAATTCCAAATAAGCTATACCACTTATATTAGATAAATTTAAGGAGTCGTTAATATCTAGGCAATACATAGAGATCCAAATAGTCTCCCCTGCAACATAAGCATCTCTATCTGTTGCAATATATATCCTTTCGGCAGCTCTAGATTTTTCTTGAATAGGTAATGTTTGCTGTTGTGCAAACGCCGTACTAAGTGAAGTGATAGTCAACAAAACAGCCAGCGCCATAAACTGCTTTGCCGCAGAGCAACAGACCTTATAATTATATGAATTTTTCATTTTATCTAGTTGTGAGTTGCATTAAGTTAAATATGATCGTTAGGCCAAAAAGAGGGCTTAATTTTAGTGCCAAATATTCTACAATCTACACATCTTCTAATAGCCCAAGTACTCTCTCCACTCTCTTTAAAATAGCTAACAACATCGAAACCCACACTATAAAGCGAATCTATAGGCAGCGGGTTATCCATTCCTACATTATGTACCTCGCACTCTTTACCAAAGTTGTAAATTCCTATGTCTGACGAACGGAAAAAGACTCTCTTCTTATAAGCCATAGCACCACTTATATAACCAATAACCTTCTCAGACGGGTTAGAGATACATTTAATATTTCCAGCCATCTCACTTGGTTGAGGAGCAAATATGCCACCTATTTCATCGGAGTTCTTTCTAATATTCTCCCAATATTGATATGCATTACGGCTTATAGCAATTTGAGTAAGCTCCATTGAATAGAGAAAATTAATTCTAGAATCGCCCGATGCCACATTTATTAAAGGCTTTCTAAAAACCCTATCTTCACTTAAATGGTTAGTAGAAGCTATTAATATAGATTTAGAGACATCTTTTCTCCAGCAATAATACTTGTTTTTATCCATAGTAATATCATACACAGACTTGCTAACAGGGTCGTAATCTAAAAGAGTAAAGAAGACAGATTGAATCTCCCAATCTTCTTGAAAACTCCACATGTAATACCAGGTTTGATTTTGAGCATCGTGCGTATTCACATAAAAAGTAAGCCCAGTAGAGTCTCTATTAATAGTATAACCAATAGAATCTATCGCAGGCGTTTTTCTTATAGTAACAAAATCAGACTCATACCTTCTCCCACCAGTTGTTACCACTAGCTTATACTCTAATGAGGGGTCTATCCCCTTAGTATTAATAAGGTATTGAATCTTTCCACTCTTTTTCTCTTCCTTTGCAGTATACTTTATTCCCTTATCACTCTCTACCCACACACTAGCTTTAGCTATATAGTCTATCTTATTTTCTTGGCCCAGAGCCAAAGAACGGCTCACCATTACCTTTGTAGTGTCGTTTTGAATAATATTGCCCTCTATAACTATCATATTATCTATAGAGGCTACCCCCTCTGGTTCAAACGGAGTAATACAGCTTTTTATAATTGTTAGTGAAATTACTATTATCACTATAATATATATTCTATTCATATTGCAGTTATCAGAACTTAATATTGTAATTTATAAATGGAATAGGAGCGCCAAAAATAGATAATTTATACCCCTGAATTTTCTTTCCCGAATTAGTGTCGTAATAAACAGAAAATGCATTTTTTCTACCAGTAACATTATAAACCCCCAATGTAATTGTGCTATGAGTAAAAAGAGTTAATTTATGGCTAGGCTCTATATTGATTGAAAAGTCCATTCTAAAATAGTCTGGAATTCTATATGCATTCCTGTCTGAATAGTACAACCTATATCCATCTCCATAAAAGTACTTACTAATAGGTATGGTAACCGGCCTACCAGTAGAGTAATCTACGTTAAGCGAAACACTAAAACGCTGAGTGAATTTATAGTTACCAATAATCTTAAGATCATGAGGTTTATCATAAGAGGCAGAATACCAATCGCCTCCATTTATATTGTAGATATCCTTAACGCCGCTCTCTTTAAGCTGAGTTCTAGAATAGGTATACGAGAACCAGCCATTAAGCTTCCCAAGAGGTTTTTTTGCTAAAAACTCAACCCCAAATGCTCTACCATTAGTTTTAAGAACATCTCTCTCTATATGTTCATTCATATTTAGGGTTGCACCACTTTTATAATCTAAATAATCGTACATCTCCTTATAATACCCCTCAAATGACAACTCTACCCTTCTGTTAAAAGCATTGGTGTATAGGCCAGCAGCAGCCTGCCATCCTTTTTGAGGAACTATATTAGCATCGCTTAGCTTCCAAATATCTGTAGGAGAAACAGAAGAGGTGTTTGATAACATATGAATATATTGTCTCATACTATTAAAGCCCGCCTTTATAGATAAATTATCGCTAAACGAATACCTAGCAGATAACCTAAACTCAGGACCATGATAGGGTTTAATAAAACTACCCCTTGAGGCAGTAAGAGTATCAATTATAGAAGACTCTTCTTTTTGCTCGTTGCCATATTTATACCACTCTTTAGGGCCTAAGGCCGAGTAAAAAGAATAGCGCAAGCCCAAGTCTAGAGAGAGTTTATCCATTAAAGACCAACTATCGCTTATATACAAAGCTACCTCTGCTGCATTTTCGTCGTTAAGTTTTTTTGCCTTTACTAAAGACTCTGTTACCGCTGGCACCAAAGTACCAGGTTGCAGTTTATAGTAAACACCATTAGCACCATAATTAATTGAGTGCTCTTCACTTATTAACCAGTTAAAGTTTGCCTTAACAAATAACTGATTAATATTAAACTTCATATTATAGGCATTTATAGGATTGCCCTTCTCTTCAGACTCATACTTATACTGGTCTACACCAGTACTTATTACTAAATTATGCTTATCGCTAATAACATTTCTCCACTTAAGAGATAAGTTTGTATTTTGATAATTATAGGTAGTATCTGGGTTAAACTTAAAACCATCTCCCGAATAGTATCCATAAAAATAGAGCGTATTTTTATTGTCTATCTTATGACTAACACCCATGGTAAAGTCGTTAAAAGAAGCTGTACCATTGTTATATCCACTCTCTGGCGGTAATAATTTCAAAATCCAATTTGAATAAGTTGTACGCAAACCAGCAATAAAATTGGTTTTATCTTTTATCAAAGGCCCCTCTACGTGCACCTTACCAGTAAGTAGCCCTAGCCCAGCCGATCCTGTGATTTTATTACTATTCCCATTTCGGCTATTAATTTCTAGAACAGAAGAGATTCTTCCACCATATTTAGCTGGAATAGTACTCTTGTAAAGCTCTATATCATTTACCACATCGGGGTTAAATGCACTAAAGAGACCAAACAAATGGGTAGGGTTATAAATAGTACCCTCGTTAAACAAAATTAAATTCTGGTCTGTAGCTCCCCCCCTTACATTAAAGCCTCCAGACGATTCACCAACCGATTTAACTCCTGGTAGAGTAAGCACAATTTTCATAACATCGGCCTCGCCAAAAGCAGCAGGTACATGTTTTATTCTATCTATCCTAACCCTCTCAAGCCCAATTTGATTACTCCTCATTTTTTGAGTACTCTCTGCAGTTAAGACAACACCTTTCAAAGTATAAACTTTGTCCTTCATTAGAATGTCCATCTCACCATCGCTATAAATCTCCATCATGAGCTTCCTATCTTCTAGCCCATAACCCTTAATTTCTAAATCGTGATTTCCATTTGGAATCATAATCCTGTAAAAGCCAAAGTTATCTGTTGTAGTAACAGTATGTGGAGACGAGATAAACACAGAAACCCCAGGCATAGGTTCGCCCGAGTCTAAATTTTTAACGTATCCTCTAAGTAAAGACCTACCTGGGCCCGAAGAGAGTGAAGGATCGCCTATTTTATAAGTTTTATTTTCTAGCCGAGCCGTATTGTCGGAGTAAGTAATTGCTTTTAAGTAATCGGCGCCACTATCAGATGAGCTACCAATTCTAAAGTAATCTTTAGGTAGATCACTCATTATACCCAAATCTTTAAGAACAATTAGCGAATTACTAAAAACCGATAAAGTATAATTTTGCTTAGCTAAAATAGAGGCTAGCTCTTGTTGAAAATTAGAATTATTGCAATGCAAAGAGAGAATCAACGAATCTGACAGATTACCAAGCCTATAGTAGAGTCTATAATTTGTATTTTGGTCAATAACTTTTTTTAAAGAATCTATAGAAACATTATTAAGGTTAATTTCGAATTTATCTTTACTGCTGTTTACTACTGCACTTTGCGCCCCTGCTGTAATTGTTAAGAAGAGAGCTGTAATCAAACTTAAAAACTGTCTCATTTAGATGCTGGTAATAAAGATGAATTAATAAACTCCACTATACTTTTAAATGCAACATCTTTATTTACTCTTACGTCGAGTTCTTTATCTCTAATATGTTTTCTTAGAGCGCCTCTATTTACTCCATAAATAGCTCTTATTTGAGAAGCTCGTTTTATCTGTTTAGCCAAGTTGTCTTTTAATAAATAGTATTGATTAAAAGGAGTAAAAATTCTTTCTATTTTATTACCTGTTCCAATATCTGCCAATTGATTTATTCGCTCTTCATATCTTTTAGTTGTCTTTTTAATTAGGCTATCTGTATCATTACACCAAAGTATCTCATAATAACCATCCTGCAATAAAAGATTATTATTGTTAAATTTTAAGTTAATGTATTGTCTATCGCCTATAGTAAAACGTTCTACAAAGTTTTTATTAAGCATAACTGCCATTCCGTTTTCTTCTGCAAATACATAGAGTTCGTCTAAGTGCCCATTTAGATTTAGTAAAACATCTTTATACAGTTTATCATTAAAATATACATCTCCATAAACATACTTATCTGAGTAGGCAAAGAAAGTTCCTGTATATTTAAATTTGTAATTTAGCGGAGCTGCTCCCCTATATAAATTAGCGAACTCTTTTGCTCCATCCATAAACAATTCATAGTCTCCATGTTTTTGAGAATAAGAGATTGTAAGGTAGATAAGGAACATAGAAACAGCTAGGATCTTCTTTATCATAGTAGTTTAGTTAAATTTGCAATAAAATTAGCGACTGTAAATATAAAAAAAACATTTGCCAATAGCCATTTGGGCACAACAAATTTAACTAAAGTTTATTAAGTATCAATAGATCAGAAATTTAAAAATTCATTGTCAATAACTACAAAACCAACAAATAGAGCCAAAAACTATAAATATTTCAAAAAACAAAATGATTATAACAATAGAGCACTCAATTGAATATAAGTCACAAATAGACCAACAGGGTATAGAAAAAATAGATAAAGTAACCTCTTACCTCAAAGAATTAGATATCTCATATAATATATGGTATCACCCACCTTTACCCACTATTGAAGAGGCAATAGAATATTGGAAAGATATGCCAGGCACACACTGCAAAAATCTATTCTTTCGTAATCACAAAGGGAATAGACACTATCTAGTACTCTTTGAATGCCATCAAACTCTAGACATTCACAGCCTAGAACAAAGATTAAAACAAGGCAAGCTCTCATTTGCCTCGGCAAATCGTCTGGAAAAATACTTAGGGGTAGCCCCAGGCTCTGTAACGCCATTCGGGTTAATAAACGATCTTGAGAAACATGTAAAAGTGTTTATAGACCAAGAGCTCAAAGAGGTTAGCGACATTAGCTTTCACCCCAACGACAACAGAGCCAGCCTAGTTCTCTCCAATAACGATTTCAAGAAATACCTACACGCTCGTGGAAACGAAATAGAATACATCTAACAGAGGTTAGCTTGTGGTTTTTATGTTACTGGAGAGGGTGCCTTTTGCCGGGTTAGTGGCTTTGGAAACGGGGGGTGTTGGTTTTTGGAGTGCGGCGGGTGTATTGGTTACATAGCCATATATAATTAAAGCTACTCCAGCCACAACAAATGGTATACTAAGTAGTTGCCCCATATTTAGACTCATTCCTTGTTCAAATGGTACTTGTGGTTCTTTGACAAACTCTATAAAGAAACGGGAACCAAATATTCCTATTAAGAAAAGGCCAAACAGTGTGCCTTTCTTTAGTTTTAGAAGGAACTTCCAGTAGAGTAGCATTAGAACACCAAATGTTACCAAGTAGGCAAGTGCTTCGTAGAGTTGAGTAGGGTGCTTAGGAACAATTTCTCCTCTAAGAGTAAATATAAACCCCCAAGGCAGAGTTGTTGGATTACCGTATATCTCTGAATTCATGAGGTTCCCAAACCTAATAAGAGCTCCGGCAAGTGCAGTGGCAATACCTATTCGCTCCATCAGCCACAAATAATCGAAATTATTTTTACGACCATATTTCCTTACATACCACCAAATTGCAAGCAGAATAGCAATTGCCCCCCCATGGCTGGCTAGGCCCCCTTCCCACACTTTAAAAATCTCTAAAGGGCGTGAAAGATAATAGGCTGGTTCATAAAAGAGACAGTGACCTAGACGAGCTCCAATTACGGCAGAGCCTAATAAAGTATAAAGTAATGCATCTAAAATCTCGGCAGGCACTCCCTCTCTTTTAAAGAACTTCATAAAGATATAATAACCTATTATAAAGCCCGATACAAATAAAACACTATAGTATCTAATTGAGATAGGCCCTATCGAAAATATTTCTGGGATGGAAAAAATTTCTGGCGACGGACCCCATGTAATTGCTAACGGAAAAATCATCTCTTCTATATTAAAGGGTAGTAGTTAAATTAAATGTACTAAGTTAATTATTATTCACAAATACCTAGTTGCTATCTAAAATTACTCATTCTAAATGGTTGGCTATTATCTACGTAGTCTTGTGAAAACGCTAAGGGGTAGAGCTCTGTTAAAGTGATCGTTTAAAAAAAGCTCACCACACTCTGTCTCAACCTCTTGCAAACTCAAGGCCGATCTTAAAATAGTTTCTGAAAGTAGGGCCGAATAGCCATGAGAATATAGGTTTAGAACAAGAAAAGAGTCTTTAGGCTCTAGAATACCTGCTACCTCACGAGTAAATTCAAAAAGTAATTCGTCTAACTTCCACCTCTCTCCATCTGGGCCATGTCCATAAGCTGGCGGGTCCATTATAATTCCTTGGTATGTATTTCCTCGCTTTGCTTCTCTTTGAACAAACTTAAAAGCATCTTCTACTACCCAGCGCATATCTTTCATGTTACTTAATTCCATATTGCTATTAGCCCAGCTAACCACTTGCCTTACAGAATCTAAATGGGTAACATCGGCCCCTGCACATTTAGCTGCAAGCGAAGCAGCTCCAGTGTATGCAAATAGATTTAGCACTTTAGGTTTTTCTCTTCCCTCTCTTTTATTAGAGTTGGCTATTTCGTTTGTATGCTTATAAATATAGTCCCAATTTGGTGCTTGCTCAGGAAAAACGCCTATATGTTTAAAAGCAGTTAAGCCCAGTCTCAACTTAAAATTTAGGTTACCTTTCTTATACGCAATATGCCATTGGCCAGGCATAGTTTTCATTTTATGCCAAGTTCCAGCATCTTCTTTGCCCAATGCACCAAAACCCCCACCTGGAGTAAATTTGGTATGAGCCATCTTAAACCACTCCCTCTCTGTAAGATCTCTATCCCACATTGCTTTAGGTTCTGGCCTTATTAAGTAATAAGCGCCAAATCTTTCCAACTTCTCAAAAGAACCTGAATCAATCAACTCATAATCATTCCATTTAACGGGAGATTCCAATAACATCACTAGTGTTGAGTTTTAAAGTGTAAATTATAAAGCCCGCAAGGTAGTAATTTTCTTATAATATTCGTATTTTTGCAACTTGAATAGATACTTACTTAACATTTATCCAATATGCAAAAGATTGACAGTTACGACTTCACAAATAAAAAAGCAATTATAAGAGTAGATTTCAATGTCCCTCTTAACAATTCATTCCAAATTACAGACAACACTCGCATTCGTGCAGCAATTCCAACTCTTAAGAAAGTATTGGAAAAAGGTGGTTCTCTAATAATTATGTCACATCTAGGAAGGCCAGAAGGTGTAGACAGCAAGTTTTCACTCAAACATATAGTTGGTGCAATAGAAGAACTATTAGGAGTAAAAGTAAAATTCGCTCCAGATTGCATGGGTGTTGAGGCTCAAGAACTATCGGCTTCATTAAAACCGGGAGAAGTTCTAGTACTAGAAAACTTAAGGTTTTATGCCCAGGAAGAGGGAAAGCCCAGAGGGTTGGCCGAGAATGCTACCGAAGAAGAGAAAAAAATTGCAAAAACAGCAATTAAAGAGGCGCAAAAAGAGTTTACTGCTAAACTAGCTTCTTATGCCGATTGCTATATTAACGACGCCTTTGGAACAGCCCACCGTTCACACGCATCTACAGCTCTAATTGCTAAATACTTCCCTAAAGATAAAATGTTCGGCTACATAATGGAAGGTGAAATTGCAGCAATAGATAAGGTCCTTAAATCTCCCGAGCGCCCTGTTACTGCTATAATTGGAGGTGCGAAAGTCTCTTCCAAAATCACAATTATCGAAAAACTTTTTGATGTTTGCGACAATATGATAATTGGCGGCGGAATGGCATATACCTTTGTAAAAGCACAAGGTGGCAAGATTGGTAAATCACTTTGCGAAGACGATCAAATGGAGTTGGCTCTTGATATTCTCAAGAAAGCAGAAGAGAAAGGAGTAAAACTATACTACTCAGGAGAAGTTGTTATTGCCGATGGGTTTAACAACGATGCAAACACTCAAATATCTCTTGCAAATGAGATACCCGAAGGATGGATGGGAATGGATGCAGCGCCCTCTACACTAAAAGAGTGGGAAGAGGTGCTTCGCAACTCAAAAACAGTTCTGTGGAATGGCCCTGTTGGAGTATTTGAAATGCCCGCATTTGCAAAAGGCACAAATAAAATTGCTACAATTTTAGCAGAGATAACCTCCAAAGGAGTATTCACACTTGTTGGCGGTGGCGACTCAGTTGCAGCCGTTACCCAAATGGGCTTTGCAAACAAAGTAAGCTACGTCTCTACCGGCGGCGGCGCAATGCTCGAATACCTAGAAGGCAAAGAACTCCCCGGCATAGCCGCTATGCGCGAATAAAAATAAAAAACTCCCTTCCGTAAATATCGAAAGGGAGTTTTTTATTACTCGTTTATTACTTTTATAGCTTTCTCCAGCAACTCATCTAGGCCTTCCTTAATCCCTTGAATTGTTGGTCTAAACTCAATATCGGGCACAATACCAATTTTTTGGGTCTTTTTTCTATCTGGATAATAAATGCCAAAAACCACAGCGATGAAATCACATGTATTAAACTGTCATTATCTCTTTCTCTTTGTGAGCTAGAATTTCTTCAATTTTTTTGTTGTAAAAATCTGTCTCTTTTTGAATTGCAGCTTCGCCATCTTTAGCTACATCTTCTGGAAGGCCTTCTTTTTGGTATTTTTTGAGTTGCTCTACGCCATCTCTACGGGCATTACGAATGCTAATTTTAGCATTCTCACCCTCGGCCTTTACCTTTTTAACCAAATCTTTACGTCTCTCTTCTGTGAGAGGTGGTACATTTATGCGAATGTGTTCTCCATTGTTAGATGGTGTGAAACCAATGTTTGCAACCATAATTGCCTTCTCAATAGCCGAAATCATCTTTTTATCCCATGGCTGTATGAGCATAGTTTTAGCATCTGGAGTGGTAACACTAGCCACCTGTGGAATTGGTGTAGGTGTGCCATAATAGTCTACAATAACACTGTTAAAAACAGCTGGGTTGGCTTTACCCGCCCTATAAGTCTTTAGCTCTTCTTCCAAGAAAAGAAGTGCTTTCTCCATGTTCTCTTTTGCAGTTTCTATAACCTCTTTCTGCCTAATCATATCCATAATGTGATAATTTTTTTGTGATTTAAAGTCCTATTATTGTTCCAATGTTTTGTCCCTCAACTATTTTCTCAAGATTACCGGGAGTATTCATATCAAAAACAACTATAGGGACATCGTTTTCTTTACAGAGTGAAAATGCCGTTTGATCCATCACTTTAAGATTCTCTGCCAGAGCTCTATCGTATGTAAGTGATTTATATTTTATTGCCTTTGGGTTTTTCTCTGGATCGCTGTCATAAACGCCATCTACCCTAGTTCCTTTAAGAAGAGCGCTCACACCAAGTTCGGCTGCTCTAAGTGCCGAGGCAGAATCTGTCGTAAAAAAAGGATTTCCGGTTCCACCGGCAATAATTGCCACCCCACCTCTGTTCATAAGGGCAAGCGCAATGTCTCTTACATAATACCTTGCAAAAGGTTCCATAGGTGTAGAAGTATAAACTTCACACTCTATGCCCAAAGATCTAATTGACATAGAGAGCGCAATACTATTAATCACAGTAGCTAACATGCCCATTTGGTCTCCTCTAACTCTGTCAAAACCATTGTTAGCTCCACTTATGCCACGGAAAATATTCCCACCACCAATTACCAATGCAACAGATGTTCCACTTTTAACTACAGATGCTATTTGTTGGGCATATTCATTTAATACAGAACTATCTAGCCCAACTCCTTGAGGGCCTCCCAGGCTTTCGCCGCTTAGCTTTAAAAGTACTTTAGAATATTTTGACATATTGTTAGATAAATGGCTCATAAAACCCCTTATATCAAACAAAAGTAATTAAAGATTATGAAAATACCAAGCAAGAGATTATCTTTGTATTTGCAATTGAAAGCTTAGCAAACAGAAAATACCTAAAAGCAAAAACTAATCAATATTTATAAAATGGGAAATATTTTTACGTCGTCTATTGGCAAAAAACTCATTATGAGCATTTCGGGATTATTCCTAATTCTATTCCTACTTATTCACCTCTTAGCAAACTCGGCATACTTGTTTGGCGAAGAGGCGTTTGATGCTATAATAGAAATCATGGGTTCTCCAGTTATTCTAGTAATGGTGCCAGTTTTGGCAGCAGGCTTTGCCATTCACATTATCTATGCAATCTTACTCACTCTCTCTAACTTAAAAGCTCGTGGGAACATACGATACGAGGTTAGCAACAGAGCTCAAACAGATTCATGGGCCTCTAAGAACATGTTCGTTCTAGGTGTTATTGTTCTTGGCTTTCTTGTATTTCACCTAACTCACTTCTGGGCAAAAATGCAATTGCCAGAACTTTTAGGTGGTCACGCCCAAAACGGAAACGATTTAATGGTGCAAACTTTTAGCAGTATCTGGATTCTTATCTGCTACCTAGTTTGGTTTGTAGCTCTTTGGTTCCACCTTACACATGGTTTCTGGAGTGCTTTCCACACAATTGGCGCCAATAATATTAAATGGATTTCTAGATTAAGAGCTGTATCGTATGTATACGCTACAATTATTTTGGTAGGCTTTAGCGGAATCGCAATTTATGCATACCTAGCCTCTAACGGAATAATTTAGTCTTACTAGAGAGAAAATTAAGCAAAAAGTTCTCTAATAATCCCGTCTGAAAGAAATAATTTCTCAGACGGGATTTTTATTTGGTCACTCTCTTCAATTAAAACTCCCTGCCCAAGAAACGAATTGAGAGTTGCAGTAAATTCTGAAGTTACAAATTGAGAAAAACCTTCTAAGTTTCTTTTATTCATTCCTTCGGTTGTACGAAGTGAAAGCATAATAAACTCATTAAAACAATCTTTAGGCGAAAGCAACTCGGCCTTATAAAGTCTCTCTCCTTTTAGAACGCCATTAATATAGCTATTCACTCCACGGCAGTTCCATACTCTTTCTCTTCCATTAAAAGAATGTGCTGCAGGCCCAAAGCCCAGATAGGGAGTGAAGTTCCAAT
>CAZHHY010000036.1:9676-13354 GCA_964532375.1 uncultured Muribaculaceae bacterium | reverse complement strand
CATGCATTTGCAATAAGAATCCAAAGTGCCGATAGGATTGTTCCTATAGCCACAAGCCATGTAGAAAGTAAGTGGACTTTTTTACTTACTTTATTCCATCCGAAAAACATTATCGCAAAAAAAGTACTCTCTAAGAAGAAAGCAAATATACCTTCAATTGCTAGTGGAGCTCCAAAGATATCTCCGACAAACCATGAGTAATTACTCCAGTTAGTCCCAAATTGAAATTCTAAAATAATTCCGGTTGCTACTCCAATTGCAAAATTTACTGCAAATATTTTCATCCAGAATTTGGCAGTCCTTTTCCAAAACTCATTACCTGTTCTTACATAGTATGTTTCCATAATGGCTACAATGAATCCCAATCCAATTGTTAAAGGGACAAAAAGCCAGTGGTACATAGCAGTAAGTGCAAATTGAAATCTTGAAAGATCTAATAAAGAGGCTAATAGCATAGTTTTATTGTTTAGGTTAGTACAAGATATTAATGTAGGTGTAAAAACATATTTTAAAATATTCACTCAATTAATAATCAGAATATAAGGCGATTAAATCATTTTTTATATATTAAGTTATTAATTACATGCTCTGCTTTATCTTCTGGGGCAGAAAAGTTACGTAGTTCATATTTGAAGAAAAAGGGCTTTAAAATAAGAAACATTATAAAAAGCTTAATAAGAATAATAATCCACAGGGTTTTCCCTATGGTCATACCCTTAAACCCCTCATAATAAAAACGCCAGATGCGGCTCATAAGAGACACTTTCATATTTAAATTTTGCTCTAAGATAATATAAATTTTTAAAATAGAGGAAGTAGGTTACGAATATTGAGGGGTTGTGTTATATTTGTATAATTAATTATGCATTATGGAAAGAAGAAATTTTATAAAAACTGCAATTCTTGGTGGATTAGCCGGTGCAGTTAAGCTGAAAAGCAATGATCTTTTTGCTGGAGAAAAAATGAGTATTTCTGCATCCAATGATCTTGTTGCTGTTATGGGTGGCGAGCCTGCTCAAATGTATCAAAAGGCTATTGAGGCTATGGGTGGTATTTCCAAATTTGTCAAAAAAGGAGTTAAAGTGGTGATTAAACCAAATATTGGTTGGGATAAATCTCCTGAGCTGGCTGCTAACACAAATCCAGAATTGGTTTCGGCAATAATAAAGGATTGCCTTAAAGCTGGTGCCGCAGAAGTTACTGTTTTTGACCATACTTGCGACGAGTGGCAAGCTTGTTATAAAAATAGCGGAATAGAAAGTGCCGCTAAAGCAGCTGGTGCCAAAGTTGCATTTGCTCATGACGAGAAGTATTTTAAAACTGTTAAACTACCCAATGCTGTAAGGTTAAAAGAGGTTAAGATTCATGAATCTATTGTAGATTGTGATGTGTGGATAAATGTACCTATTTTAAAAACTCATGGAGGTGCCAGGATGACTGCTTCTATGAAGAATTTTATGGGAATTGTTTGGGATAGAAGGTTTTGGCATGCAAACGACTTGCAGCAATGTATAGCAGATTGCTCTACCTACGAAAAAATGCCAGTTCTGAATATTGTTGACGCATATAGAATAATGACTCAAAATGGCCCAAAAGGCAAAAGTATAGAGGATGTTCAAATTGCCAAGGCTCTATTCATTTCTACAGATATAGTTGCTGCCGACACTGCCGCAGTTAAGTTTTTCTCTCAATTCAAAGAGATGACGGTAGAAGAGGTAAGCCATATTGGTCTTGCAGCTAAAATGAATGTAGGCACTACAGAGATAGATAAATTAAAAGTAGAGAGAATAAGAATAGGCTAGGGTATGTATAAAGCTTTAAAAAACACTAGAGTATTTGTAGCTATCTTTTTTATATTAGTAATTACAGCTGCATTTATCCATTTTATAAACAGAGAGACCTCTTTCTTTTCGTTTTTTCTGAAATTGCAATTTGTTCCATCTCTTCTTGGAGTTTTTACTGGAGGGGCAATTGTATTTATCTTCTTATTGCTACTAACTCTTTTCTTTGGAAGAGTCTACTGTTCTACGTTATGCCCTTTAGGTGTTTTTCAAGATATAACCACTAGAGTAGCAGGCCTATTTAAATCTAAAAAGCAGAAGAGATTTTCATATGAAAAACCTAAAATATACAGATATATAATATTAGGTATAATTGCTCTGTTTTTTATTGTGGGAATCACTTTGCCATTAGCTTACTTAGACCCCTATTCAATATGGGGCAGAATTTCTAACGAAATATTGAGTAGGTCAGAGCAATTAATTCATAATGGTACTTCGTTCTTGTTTCCAGATTCAGTTTATTTTAGAACTTATGCCCATTTTGCGTTTGGCTCATTTATCTTTGCATTAGTTTTACTTGCAACTGTAATACTATTTAGTGCTTTCAGAGGTAGATTATACTGTAATACAATTTGCCCTGTTGGCTCTTTTCTTGGTTTAATTTCTAGGTTTTCTGCATTTCAACCAGTAATTAATAAGAATACCTGTACAAAATGTCAACTCTGTGTAATTAAGTGTAAGTCACAATGTATAGATTTAAAAACTCAAACAGTTGATACAACTAGATGTGTTGCTTGTATGAATTGTGTAGCTACCTGTAAGAATGGCGCTATGAGTTATGCCTTTACATGGAAAAACAGTAAAACAGAGATTGATAGCAATATTCCAACATCTCAAACTAAGAACACTAGCCCACAAGTAGATAATATCTCTTCGCCAGATAGAAGGAGAGTTATTATTGCAATGGGTCTTATGGGAACGGCGCTTGCAGCTAAGGCAATAAAGATTGGCCCGGCTTTGTCTGCCAAGCCTAAAATAACTGGAATAGCCCCTCCAGGTGCTTTGAGTGTAGAGCATCTTAAGCAAAATTGTACTGCCTGTCATGCTTGTGTTGCTGCCTGTCCCAATAATATTATTAAACCAGCAACAATGGAGTATGGAGTAGATGGAGTTTTGCTTCCAGTTCTTAGTTTCGATCACCATTTTTGTAGTTATGAATGTAATGAGTGCTCTAAAGTTTGCCCGAATAATGCTATTATGCCTATTACTTTAGAAGAGAAGAAGCTTACTCAAGTTGGAAAAGTACATTTTTTCCCTAAAAAGTGTATTGTCTTTACAGATGGTACTGCTTGTGGTGCCTGCGAAGAGCATTGCCCAACAAAAGCAATTACTATGATTCCCTTTAGAAAGGAGGGCCTTTATTTGCCAAGTGTAAAACAGGCATTTTGCATAGGATGCGGAGGCTGCGAATATATTTGTCCTGCTTTGCCAGATAAGGCTATGATAGTTTATGCTTTAGAGGTGCAAGGCACTGCTAATGTGCCTTCTTTAGATAAGCAAGAAAAAATAAAGGTAGACGATTTTGGGTTCTAAAACATAGAGGATATTCTCTGAAATTGATGTAACTAGTGAGATTTAATAGTTTTAAGAGACGATTCATTAGTTTTAAGAGATAATCGTTTAATTTTAAGAGGTTATTTTGTGGTTTACTTTAAAAGATTGGGTCTCAATTTCTTGGTTCTTTCAAGAGATTGAGACTCTTGCCATTCACTAATTAGCTTAGGGTTACCGCTAAGAAGCACACTAGGTACTTCCCATCCATTGAAGTTGGCTGGTCTAGTGTAGACAGGAGGCGCCAGAAGATTATCTTGGAAAGAATCGCTAAGTGCCGAGGTCT
>CAZHHY010000036.1:0-9666 GCA_964532375.1 uncultured Muribaculaceae bacterium | reverse complement strand
TTCATCTGATATTGCGCCTGGAATGAGTCTTATTATAGAATCGCAAAGAATGGCAGCTGGTAACTCCCCGCCGCTTAAGACATAGTCTCCAACAGAGATCTCTTTGGTAATAATGTGCTCTCTTATTCTATGATCTATCCCTTTGTAGTGCCCACAGAGAATAATTAAATTATTTTTGAGTGAAAGTGCATTTGAAATTCCTTGATCTAATATTTCTCCATCGGGGCTCATGTAAATAATCTCGTCATACTCTCTCTCTTTTTTTAGTTGAGAAATTATTTTATAGACTGGCTCTATCATTATTACCATACCAGCCTCACCACCAAAAGGATAGTCATCTGTTTGTCTATATTTTCCTTTACCATAATCTCTTATATTATGGATTACAATTGTGGCTAGTCCCTTATCTTTAGCTCTTTGTACTATAGAGTGATTTAGCGGACTCTCGAGAAGTTCGGGTAGTACAGTTAATATATCAATTCTAATCATTGTGCAAATTTACATAAACCACAAGGTTAGCAAACTTTTTTTGTATATTTGCGAGTTAATAAATCTTTTTTGTCTTTAATTATGACCCAGGACATGCAAAACTCTGCTCAAGAGGAGCAATTCGAGGAGAATAAAAACCTTGAAAATACACAGAATACAGAACCTCAAAGGGACTCTGCAAATTTTAATGAAATGAATTTGAAAGATATAGTTCAATACTTTCAAGACATGATTGAAAAGGGAGACCAGCAGGAAATGTACAAATATGCCGATTCTGTAAAAGCGGCCTTTTATAAAACTCTGAAAAAGGAGAAAATTGCTACCGGTATGGTATTCTCTACGCAGGAAGGGAAGGAAGGGACAGAAGAAGAGATAAATGAAGAAGAGAGTATCTCTGTTAACCCTTTTGCAGAACTAGAAAGAGGTTTTAAAGAGCTTTACAATAGATATAAAGTTGAGAGAACCTCATTTTTACATATATTGGAAAGACAAAAGGAAGAGAATTTAGCAGAAAAAAATAAAATTATAGAGGAGTTAAAAGAGCTTCTTGAAAAGCAAGAAGATTTGCAATATACTTTTCCAACTTTTAGAGAACTTCAAAACAGGTGGAAAGCTGTTGGCCCAATACCTCCGTCATACAATAAAGATCTTTGGGAAAATTATCAGTTTCTTGTAGAGAAGTTTTATGATTTCGTAAAGATTAACAATGAGCTTAGAGATCTTGATTTAAAGAAGAATCTAGAGATGAAGACTGAGCTCTGCGAAAAAGCCGAAGGGCTTATGAATGAGCCAAATGTTGTGCTCTCATTTAGGAAACTACAAAAGCTACACGAGGAGTGGAGAGAGATGGGCCCTGTTCCAAAAGAACTTAGAGAAGAGATTTGGGAGAGATTTAAGACGGCAACTACCAATATTAATAAAAGGCAACAAGATTATTTTGAAGGTCTTAAATCTGAGCACAAAAAGAATCTAGAACTAAAAGTTGAATTGTGCATTAAGGCCGAGGCTATAGCAGATAATACAGACCAAGATAGAGATTGGAATGCACACTCTAAAGAGATGGAAGGATTGCAAGAGGAATGGAAAACAATTGGCTTTGCTTCTAAAAAGGAGAATCAAAAAATCTATGACAGGTTTAGAGCTGCTTGTGATAAATTCTATAATGGCAAAAGAGAATTCTATACTAATTTTAAAAAGATAATGCAAGGTAATCTTGATGAGAAGATTGCACTTTGTGAGCAAGCTGAATCTCTTAAAGAGAGCCAAGATTGGAAAAAAACTACAGATCAACTTATATCTCTTCAAAAGAAATGGAAAGAGATAGGCCCAGTTGCTAGAAAACAATCTGATGCAGTATGGAAAAGATTTAGAGCAGCATGCGACTTTTTCTTCGAGAGTAAATCTAAATTTTTCTCTTCTGTAGAGGAGAACTACGAAGATAACCTCAAGCGAAAAAACGATATTATTCAAGAAATTAACGATTATAAAAAAGATAGTAATACGTCTGAACATATTGCTGCCTTTAGAGATTTTCAAAATCGTTGGAATGAGATTGGCTATGTACCTTTGAAAGATAAGGAAACGGTACAATCTGCTTATAGGCATGCCATAGATGTAAAATTCTCAGATATTAAGAGTAGTGACAACGAAACTAAACTGGTTAGATTTAGAAAGCATATAAAAGAGGTAAAAACCTCTCCGAAAGGAGATCGCGGTATTAAATTTGAACGCGATAAACTTTTACAAAAATTCCGCAGCCTAGAACAAGATATTGCTCTTTGGGAGAACAATATGGGTTTCTTTGCAAAATCTAAAAATGCCGATAATATTATTAGCGACATGGAAAGTAAAATTTCTAAAGCTAAAGAAGAGATGATTCAGCTCGAAGAAAAAATAAAGTTAATAGATAAACAATACGAATAGTTAGATATGAATAAAAATTCCATTCTTGGTTTTGTGCTGATAGGAGCAATATTAATTGGCTTTAGTTGGTACAACACTAAGGTATTCAAAGAGCAGGATGCAATAAAAAGATACCAAGACTCAATTGCTACGGCTCAAGGTTTAATTCTAAATGCAGAACCAAAAGAATCAGATACAATCGCTTCTGGAGCGGTCTCAAATTCATATTCTGGAAGTGCAACAGCAGATAGGCAATTAGAGAACATTTATAAAGATACTCTACTTTCTTCTGCTAGCATGGCAAACGATCAAAGAGCCATTCTAGAAAATAACAAAATTAAAATAGAATTTTCTAATATTGGAGCTCAGCCAAAAAATGTAGAGATAAAGAACAATTATACGTACGATAGTTTAGCTCTAATGTTAATTAAAGAGAAGGGGAGCAATTTTGCTTTAAACTTCTATGCAGGGCAGCAACTTTCTACTTCTAATTTTGGATTTGACCTCTATTCTTCTTCTTCTAATGAGTTGGTTTATAGGCTTTACATTGATTCGCTATCTTTTATTGAATATAGTTATGTTCTGCCGGAAGATAGCTATATGGTAGATCTTAACATTAAGATGGTTGGCATGAATAGGCATATTCCTAGGAATATGGCTTTTGTAGATTTAGAGTGGTTTGTAGATGTTCCTAGGCAAGAGAAGGGATATAATAACGAAAAAAACTACTCTACTATAGTTTATAAGTTTGCTAACTCAAGTTCGGTAGAAGACTTAGGATTAAGAAAAGAGAGTGCTACAGAAGATGTTAGAACTAGAGTTAGTTGGGTGGCTTTCCAACAGCAGTTCTTCTCTGCAATTTTAGTTGCCAATGAAACCTTTAATAGCGGGCTTCTCTCTTACAAGGTTTTTCCAGAAGATAATATAGATAGGAATTTAATGAGTTGCACTGCTAATATGCAAATACCATATAGCGGAGCCGATGAGGTTACTGTTCCTTTACAGTTTTACTTTGGTCCTAACCACTTTAAAACACTTAAATCCTACGATATGGGATTTGAGAAGATAGTTCCTCTAGGTGGGTGGATTATTGGATGGATTAACAGATATATTATTATTTTAGTATTTGATTTTCTAGGCAACTTTATAGATAGTTATGGTATTATAATTCTTTTACTTACACTATTAATTAAGCTTGTAATTTCTCCTTTAACATTAAAATCTTACCTCTCTTCTGCTAAGATGAGAGTATTAAAGCCAGAGGTAGATAAGATAAATGCAAAGTTTCCAAAGCAAGAAGATGCTATGAAAAAACAACAGGAGGTTATGGCCCTGTATAAAAAAACTGGAGTGAGCATGTTTGGAGGCTGTTTGCCTATGTTGCTTCAGATGCCCATTCTGTTTGCAATGTTTCGTTTCTTCCCAGCCTCTTTTGAATTAAGACAAGAGGGTTTCTTATGGGCAAAAGACTTGAGCGCTTTTGACTCTATACTAGACTTACCTTTTACAATTCCACTTTATGGAGATCATGTGAGCTTGTTTGCTCTTCTAATGGCAATATCTATGTTCTTCTACTCTAGAATGAATATGGACCAAATGAATGCAGGCCCTCAAATGGCTGGTATGAAATATATGTCTCTCTATTTTATGCAACTATTTCTTTTAGTTTTAGGTAATAATTTTTATAGTGGTCTTAGCTACTACTATCTTCTTTCTAACCTTATTACTATGGGACAAACTTGGGTTATTAGAAAGTACTTTGTAGACGAAGAGAAAATATTGTCTAGACTCAATGCAAAAGCTGCAATTCCAAAAAAGAAATCAAAATTTCAAGAGAGGTTAGATGCTGCATACAAAGCACAGCAGCAGCAGGTGAAAAAGAAAAAATGATAGATAAAAAAGCGATAGATATTATATTAAATAACCTGCCATCAGAAACAAAACTGGTGGCAGTTTCTAAGTTTAAACCTAACGAGTCTATATTGGAGGCCTATAATTATGGGTTAAAAGATTTTGGTGAAAACAGGCCACAAGAGCTTAGCAAGAAAATGGACCAATTACCAAGCGACATTAATTGGCACTTTATAGGTCACCTTCAAACCAATAAGATTAAGATGATAATTGACAAAGTACATCTTATTCACTCAATAGATTCCGAAAAATTGCTTGCAGCAGTAAATAGAGAAGCTGTTAAACGAAACATTATTGTAAACTGCTTGCTTCAGCTCTATATCGCTCAAGAAGATAGTAAACAAGGCCTTTCACAAGAAGAGCTTGAGCAAATTGTTTTAAATATAAGTGAATATTCTAATGTGAGAATTTGTGGCCTTATGGGCATGGCATCTTTCACGGCTAATCAGAAGATTGTTGCCCAAGAGTTCGCAAATTTAAAAATGGTTTTTGACACTCTTAGAGATGGAGCCTTTGCAAGTAATGAACAGTTCAAAGAGCTATCTATGGGCATGTCTGGAGATTATTTAACTGCCATTGAGCTTGGTAGCACTCTTGTTAGAATTGGGTCTTTAGTTTTCGGAGATAGATAAGAGTTATCTCTTATCTATCTACTCTAACTTCCAATCATTATATAAGCTATTCTAGAAAACGAAATCGAGAACGTCAGATACGTTATTTACATAGTGAAAAGTTAATCCTTTTACGTAAATTTCTTTTATCTCTTTAACATCCTTTTCATTATCGGAAGATAAGATAATAGTTTTTATTCCTGCCCTTTTGGCAGCTAATATCTTCTCTTTAATACCACCCACTGGTAAAACTCTGCCTCTTAAGGTTATCTCTCCTGTCATTGCAATACCACTCTTAACTGTCTTTTTCATAAAACCAGAGGCCATAGCACATATCATTGTAATTCCAGCAGAAGGGCCATCTTTAGGTATAGCACCCTCTGGAACGTGTATGTGAATATCTTGCTCAGAAAATTCTTTTGCAGTAAGTCCTAAGTAATTAGGGTTGGATTTTAAGTATTGGTATGCTATGGTTGCAGATTCTTTCATAACATCTCCCAAGTTACCGGTAGTTGTTAATACTCCCTTGCCTTTGCTAAGACTACACTCTACAAAGAGGATCTCCCCTCCGTTTTGTGTCCATGCTAGCCCAGTTACAACCCCTGGAGCCTCATTGCCCTTTTGAATGTCTGGTGTGTAGGTAGGGAGCCCAAGTATCTCTTTAATCTCTTTTGATCCAATTAGCGAAGGGCGTTCCTCTTCAAGAGCAACTTTTTTTGCTATTATTCTAGCAACCTTAGCTATTTGGCGGTCTAGTTCTCTTACTCCAGATTCTCTGGTATAGTCATTAATTATAGTATCTATACCCTGCTTATTAATCTTTAGCTGGGCTGCTTTAAGACCATGCGCTTCTATCTGTTTTGGGATAAGGTGGTCCTTTGCAATATATCGCTTTTCTTCTGCTAAATACCCACTTACATTAATTAACTCCATACGGTCTCGTAAAGCAGGGTGAATTGTTCCAATATTATTAGCAGTAGTAATGAAAAGCACGTTCGACAAGTCGTAATCGATATCTAAATAATTATCGTGAAATGCTGTATTTTGTTCTGGATCTAGAACCTCTAGAAGTGCCGAGGCAGGATCTCCTCTAAAATCGCTGCTAACTTTATCTATCTCGTCTAATACAATAAGTGGATTTGAAGTACCGGCTTTTTTGATAGTATTTATTATTCTACCTGGCATTGCTCCAATATAGGTTTTTCGGTGCCCTCTAATTTCAGACTCATCGTGAAGTCCTCCAAGAGAAATTCTACCATACTTACGGTCTAGTGCCTTTGCAATTGATTTGCCCAAAGAGGTTTTTCCAACCCCAGGAGGGCCATACAGGCATAAAATGGGCGATTTAAGATCTCCTTTGAGTTTTAGAACAGCAAGGTGCTCAATAATTCTATCTTTAACTGTTTCTAAACCGAAATGATCTTGATCTAATACTTTTTGAGCATGTTTAAGATCTAAGTTATCTTTACTTTTCTCTTCCCAAGGCAACTCTACTAGAAATCTTAGATAAGTAAGCTGAATATTATAATCTGGTGAATTAGGATTTGTTCTCTCTAACCGTTGCATCTCTTTGTTGAAAATTTCCTCTACCGATAGAGGCCATTCCTTCTCTTGAGCCAATTGTTTTAAATCTGCAAAATCTTGGCTATTACTATTCATCCCCAACTCTTCTTGAATTGTTTTAAGCTGGCTATTGAGGTAATATTCACGCTGTTGCTGGTCTATCTCTACTCTTACTTTTTGTTGGATATCGTCTTTTAGCTTTAGTAGATCTATTTGTCTATTTAGTATCTCCAATAACTTTAGAGCTCGGCTTTTTAATTTATTCTCTCTCAATAGAGTAATTTTGTCCATCATACTCTCTAACTCCATACTAGAAGAGATAAAGTTGATAAGGAAGCTATACCCCTCAATGTTTTTAATTGCAAATGCAGCCTCTTGAGGGAGATGAGGAGAGAGCTTTATAATTTGAAGAGCCAAATCTTTAATTGAGCCAGAGATTGCTTCTAACTCTTTTGTATTTTTGGGATTTTTGTCCTCTGAAAGATATTTGACTTGAGCTAAAAAATATGGATTGTCGCTTAAGAACTTAACTATCTTAAATCTTCTCATTCCTTGAAGAATAATGGTTAACCCACCATCTGGCATTTCAATTACTTTTATAATTTTTGCAAGTGTGCCAATTTCAAATAAATCTGTAGATTCTGGATTTTCAAGCTTTGCATCTATTTGAGAAACTGCTCCAAGTATTTTATTCCCTTTATATACCTCTCTTACAAGTTTTACCGATTTTTCTCTTCCTACAGTTATAGGAATAATTGTCTCTGGAAAGAGAACAGCATTCCTTAGTGCTATTATAGGAAGTGTTTCTGGAAGCTGGGCCTCACTTAAATCGTTCTCTCCCTCCAAATTCATTACCGGAATAATGTTTACATCGTCTGCTACTGTATGTTGTAAGAAAATTTCTGAAAACTTCATATTTAATTTTATAATTAAGTGTCAAAATGTCATATGCTGCCGCTTATTAAGCAGTAGCATTTCTATATGGTGTATGGTCAATCTTTATGCCAAACTATCTTAATGGAGTCATTAGCGATATGAAGAATCCATGTTTCCCCAAATTGTTGAAAGAATAATCTAACGATAGAGTAATATCGTAGTATGAGACTACATCTACTCCTAACCCCCAGGAATGAAGCACTTTATTAGATAAGCCATTCTCTATAGTTGCATGCTTATGCCAGGCATAGCCTAGATCTGAGAAAACTTTACCATAAAGAGCAAGATGTATATTGCTAAAACGAGGTAAAGAAGAGAGAAACTTAAGATTATAATATGTTTTAGGTAGAAAATTATACTTAGCTGTAGGGGAAAAAAGAAAATAGTGTTGCCCATCGGCAATATAAAACTCATACCCTCTTAAGTTTATATTATTGTAGCCAATAGCTTTATTAAATATGTAGCCTTGTAAATTGCTTTTAGAAAGTCCATATTGAACTCTAGTAGAGATATAGAAGTGGTTGAATAAACTAGTATAATAGTGGTAATCTCCCCTTAATTGCACATATTTAACCTCCATTTTGTTAGATGCATAACCCGATAGACTATTATAAATATAGTATCCTTTTAAGGGATACTGTATATTATCTCTTTCATCTATGATTAGATCATATTCAATTGAATAACTTCTTCTATAGAGATCTGGAGTGCCCCAATAGTTAGGATTACTCAGTAACACTGCAGAGTCTAATTCGGTATATGCGAATTGCAACTTTAAACTGTGAAGCATCCTTAGTTTTTGCCGAAAAGTATATGAAATTGAAGCTGAATAATTGCTATTGAGAGATGAGGAGCTAGATTTAATATAAAAAGGTGCGTTGTTGACTATAGAGACATTTTGCACCCTTGAATATAGTCTGGAAAAATTTATTCCAAAGAAGTGCTTGCCTTGTTTATCTAAAGATAAATTGGAGTAATCAAATTTAAACCCCTTATTGAATCCACTAGTAAGAAGTGTTTTGAAAGATTGGTTTTTACCTGCTACATTCTTAATTGCTACCCCTGTTTCTAAGGTTATGTTGTGCCAGTCTGGGTTTTTTATCCAACTACTAAAATTTCTCTCTTCTAATTTAAAATTAACTCTAGGCCAATAATACCATCTCTCATATTAAACAATTGAAATTTGTGTGTCGTGATATTTAGAGTTGACGTCTAAATCATATATTGTTTTTGAAATTGAGACAGAATTAAATAGCGATAGATTAGTTATGTTTTCACGCCCTTGTTCCATTAGTTTGTCTATCGCAGAAGCTTTAACAATATCTCCACGCTTGAATGGTAACTCTCTTAGTATTGTGTTAAGTTTGGTTTGTTTATTACCTTTAACAGTTATTTCAGAAATAAAATAATATTCCTGAGCACTAATGTTCTCTGCTACTAAAAACAGAGAAATCAAAAGGATTATAACTCTCAGGCTCTTTGTCATGTTCAAATATAGCTATATTCTCTATTTTATTGACCAAGATTTGAATAAAACATAAAAAAATGGCCTAATGTTTGCAATTATCAATAAAATAGTAGTATTTTTGTTCGTCCTAAATAGACTAACCCTTTAATTTTTATTATCATGACAAAAGCGGATATCGTAAACGAGGTTGCAAAAGCAACTGGAATGGAAAAAATTGCTGTTCAAAATGTAATCGAAAGCTTCATGGACAGCGTGAAAGATTCACTTGCAAAAGACAAAAACGTATACCTACGTGGATTTGGTAGTTTTATCGTTAAAAAACGTGCACAAAAAACTGCTAGAAATATCTCTAAAAACACAACGTTGGTTATTCCTGAACATTTTATTCCTGCATTCAAACCAGCTAAAGTGTTTATGACTAAAGTGAAAAACAACGTTAAATAATATTTTTTAATTTTTTAAACACTTTATTATGCCTTGCGGAAAGAAAAGGAAAAGACACAAGATGGCAACTCATAAGCGCAAAAAACGTTTGCGTAAGAATAGACATAAAAAGAAAAAATAGTTGCTTTTTTGGTCTTCAATGTGTAATAATCTAAAGCAAGTCGAGAGATTTGCTTTAGATTGTTTTATTTTAAAATCGTAGATGGATAAAGATCTAATTATTGATGTAAGTTCTACGGAGGTATCAATTGCTCTACTCGAAGGCCATAGGCTTATTGAGTTAAACAAAGAGCAAAACAATGGTAGTTATTCGGTAGGAGATGTATATCTCGGGAGAGTCAA
>CAZHHY010000035.1:6633-13364 GCA_964532375.1 uncultured Muribaculaceae bacterium | reverse complement strand
GGCACGGGCAATATCAAAAGAATCTGCGCGAGCATGAAATTCTAAGTTGGCTTTTGTTTTATCTATAGGCCTGTATATTGCATCTAATAAAAACTGTGCACCTGCAATATTTACTCCTGTACCATTAATGAAAAAAGCACCCTTAGCAATTGCAACTTCGCCCTTAAAATTCTTTGCTTTTATTGATTCATAATCTATCTGCTTAATATCTGTCTTAAGCGATAAGTTCATTTTCCCCGGCACAAAAATAACGCCTGCTGTATGCTCTGCAACAACAGAACTATCACTTATTTTTGCAGCAGCAATACCATCTGAATCATCCAATATAATAGAGGTGAAGTCTTTTAAATTGATTGTATTAGATGTAATTTCCAGAGCGCCGGACAATTCACCGTTTGTAATAAAATAGTTAATAAAATTAGATGCAAATCCTTTTATTTTCATACTATTTGAGCCATACTGTATGGTAGTGTTCTTTAAGATAGCCATCTCTTGCTCAAAAGTAAACTCAGATTGATTAATTATAAACGGATGAGGATATGCTGCACTAGAAAACTCAAATTGAGAAAGAGTGAGATTACCTGAGCCTTGGGCCTTAGCAACACTCTTAATTCCCTCTTTTGCATTGGTGCCACTCAAATGTAAATTTGCTTCTAACGCTCCTTTAATCTTAGCATCTTCTATTCCAAACAGTAGAGCTATTCTATCTAAATCTAAAGAGCCTCTTGAAATCAAATTATAATTAAGATCTTCAAAATTCTCTAAATCACAATCTATATAAAAGGGCGATCCTGCAAATTTAAACTCTAGCGGATGTAATGATATTCTTAACCCTGCCGGCGTTTCTGAGCTACTTAGGATATTTGCTTGAACATTTAATTCCTCTATCTTTTCTCTAGTAAATGGAGTACTGATAGATCCGTTTTCGAGTTCTATATTAATATCGCAATTGGGTATCTTACCATTAGGTTTATCTAAAACGCCATTTGCAAGTATATTATAACGAATGGCGCCGCCTGCATAAAACTCCTTTAACCCCATTGCGCTAGAGAATGTATCTAAATTTACATTCCCTTTACCCTCTATTTTAACAAATGGGGCCGATATTCCTTTCATATGAAATGACATTTGATTTTCACCTCGCGCAACACTAAAAGAGAGTGTATCAGCTTTAAAGTCTAACTGCTCCATATCTAACGAGGGCAAGGTAATAGATGAGCTAAACCTAATTTTTTCTACCGGAACAGGGGCCTCACTACTCATAATTCTTCCATTATAAATATCAAAGGAGATGCTTAAATCTGGAGATAGCTCTGTTCCTTCTTTTGTTTTGCCAGAAAAGAGAATATTCGCTCTAGCATCTCCTTCAATAGTAGTAGTTGACAGCCAACTCGAGTAAGAACCCGGCAGTAACGACAATAGGTCTTTTAATGATGCTCTCTCTGTAGATAAATTCAAATTTACAGAATACCCATCTTCAAGTATATCTAACTCACCAATAAACGAGGCATTGAGCTCTTCTAGTTTCACCTTATTCTTTACAAGTTTAAAGCTCATTTTCGTGGTGTTCATTTTGGTTATAAGCCTTGCTGTAACTCTTTTTCTATCTATGTAGTTTTCACCCTGGTACGTCAATAGAAGAGATTCAACTTCTATTTGTGAACGCAATGAGAGATTATCTCCCATTAACCTCCCTTTACCTTTGTAATCTATGTTAGAAAGTTTTATCGAAAAATTTGATTCGGTATCATTAAATAAAAAATCACCACCCTTTATGTATATGTTTTTTACCTCTATATTATTGCTAAAAATAGAAAAGAGATTAACGCCTAAACTTAATTCCTTACCCAATAAAAGTGTGTCTTTGCCAAAACCAGGCACTCCATACAAAAGAACATTATCCATTGTAACTGCAAGTGTAGGAAAATGGGAAAAGAAAGAGACTTTTGCATCTTTGAATTCAAAAGTGCCATCAATAGAATTATCTATAATTATTTGAGCCTGCTCTTTAATTTTATCTGAAAAGAGGAGAGTGATTATAACCATTAACGTGATTAATAATCCATTTAAAAAAGCAAAATACTTTAGAATTCTAGTAATTAAAACCTTCATACTTTTTATTTAAAACAAAATCTTAATTATTTAGACGCACTAAATTTTTCATCTATCATGCCCTCCAATAAATTTTCTTTTCACTTAACTTCGCCACCAATGCCATTGTCAATAACACAACAACAAAAGCCCTTGCCACGCCTATCCAAGGATAGCCTGGCGGGTAGGCTGCCTCATAAATATAGATAATCCCAGTAAGTTTGAAAAATGGCATTACAAAATTCCCAAATGCAACATAACTCATTAAAGGATTACTGCCAGCGCCAGCAAACATTCTTACAAAATATGAACCTCTAAACATGTGCACCACAAAATCTGCTAAGATCAAAAGAGATATTGCTATAGCTGGTGTTATCAAGCAGTAAGAGACTGTGCAAGGTGCTTTCCTTATTGAGCCCTCAATTAAAAATGCAACAATACCAGCAAGGCCAAGTATTAAGGCGAGTAAAACTTCTTTTTTAAATATCTTTTTAAAGCCAACAGAAAACAATTCGCAAGAGAGTTTTAACTGATCATATAATAAATCTCCAATATAGGTAGCTGGCAAGAGAATAAGCAGAAAGTAAATATACTCCATATTGAAAAACCATCTAATCTCTTTTATTGCATAGAGCTTCTCCTGAATTTCAAAAGGAATAGTTAAAATCATAAAAAACAAAATAGCCACGAATACAAATATTCTTTTACTCAAGCTATCTCTTGTAAAATACCATATTAAAGCACCAAAGAGATAAAGAAATGCAAGCAGAAACAGTATTATTCCACTTCGATAAATAGAGATAACCTCGTCAAAAGCAAAATGACCAAAAGCAATTAAAAGAACTATTGCAATAAAACCAGTACTCTTGAAATATAATTTCTTTTTTGGCGACACTTGTCTATCATAAATATAATAGATTGGGAATAAGAGTAAAAACCCTAGAATGGTAAAAAATTGTGGCCACAATCCTTGGACCGTAGAGAAATTTAGAAAAACATAGAGATATGAAAACAACCATAACATAAAGAATCGCTCTAATGTACCTTTCACATAACTGGTAGTTATGCTCGCACCTGCTGCTGCTTCAACCTTTTTTCTCCCAGAAAGTGGTATTGCAACTCCCATACAGAAAATAAATACTGGAAAGACTAAATCTACCCAACTAATTCCAGAGATAGACTTGTCAAAAAAATGAGTTGGAGGAGGGTTTTGAATATGATACATCCAAGCAGGTAAAACACCATAAGGCACTATAGCAGAGAACACCATTCCAAAAATGGATAGCCCCCGTAGTAAGTCCAATGATAAGTATCTTTTCATAGACCCCTAAAATAATAAATTTAGTAAAATGGTTCTAGTAGCTCTCTAACTTTAGAAACCCTACTCTCTAAAAGCTCTTTTGAAGAGGCCTCGGCAAGAAATCTCAAATATGGTTCGGTGTTAGAAGGTCTTATATTAAACCACCACTCCTTAAACTCAACTCTATATCCATCGAAATCTAAGCTTACCAGAGCTTTCTCATGAGTAGTAAAGTAGTCTCTAACCACATCCATTGCCTCTTGTTTCTTCTCTATTCTAAAGTTAATCTCACCTGAATTTTGGTACTTTTCTATCCCAGCAATTACCTCTGAAACAGACTTACCCGCACTTTTCATTTTGGCAAATACTCCAAGAATAATTAAAGCAGCCATAATGCCTGAGTCGCTATAAAAGAAATCCCTAAAGTAATAATGTCCCGCCAATTCACCACCGTAGATTCCATCTATCTCTCTAAGCTTAAGGGCTGCAAATGCACGCCCCACCCTCCAGGTGTGAACCGTTGCCCCCATAGGTTCCAAATATTCACCAATAGCTTTAGAACTTCTAATGTCTTGTAAAACATTGCCCTTAAGTCCTTTCTCTTCAAGAAAATAATGACCGATAAGCGCTATCATAAGATCTGGAGAGATAAAGCGGCCATTTTCATCTGTAAACATTACTCTATCTCCATCTCCATCAAAAATAACCCCTATATCGCAAGTTTTATCTTTAACCAGTTTTTGAAGATCTACAATATTCTCTGGCACAAGTGGGTTGGCATCGTGGTTAGGAAAAGTTCCATCTGGCTCATCAAAAATATAGTGCAACCTCTGTGACTCTTTACCAAGCACATCTTTAATTAGAATGCCTGCCATGCCATTAGATATATCAACTCCAATGTTTAATGAAGAGAGGTCTTTTTTATATTGCATTAGAAAAGAGATATACTCCTCTTTTATATCCATCTCGTGAACAACTCCTTTCTTCTGTGAAGGAGTAATTTGCCTAGTTTCAATCCACTCTTTAAGAGCCCCTAAGCCCGTATCAAAACCAACAGGCAATGCATTCTCTTTAGATACTTTAAGCCCATTATACTCTTTTGGGTTGTGCGAAGCGGTTATTTGTGCCGAGGCGGTAAAACCATATTTGCCAGTTGCGAAATAGACCATTGGCGTTGTAGTTAGTCCCAAATCATAAACATCTGCCCCACTATCGGTTATTCCCTTTATAAGATATTCCCTTATTTCTGGAGATGAACTCCTCACGTCTCTGCCAATAAGTACCTTAGTAGAGTTTAATAGTTCAGGTAAAAAGAACCCAATCTTATAAACGTCTTCTTTATTGAAATCTACATTGTAGATGCCTCTAATATCGTATGCATGGAATGCTCCCATAATTTAATTTATTTAACAATTTTATAACTTGGATGTGCTTTCCCTGCCTGAATGTTATTTAGTTTTGCACTAAGCATTTTCTTTCTGATAGGGGCTGTTCTGTCTGTAAAAAGAATTCCTTCTAAATGGTCTATCTCGTGTTGTACCATTCTGCAAGCGAAACCTTTTAACTCTTCAATAACTTCGTTAAAGTCGGTATCTAGATAAGAGACTTTAATCTTCTCTGACCTCTCTACCGAGGCATGAATATCTGGGATACTCAAGCAACCCTCGTTATAATCTACTGTCTCTTTACTCTCTTCCAGTATAACAGGATTAATCATGGCACGTTTAAACTCATTGAGCTCGGGCATATCCTCTGAAAGCAGTGTGCCATCTACAATAAGTACCCTTATAGACTTGCCAATTTGGGGAGCCGCAAGACCAACACCATCGGCATTTTCCATTGTTTCCCACATATCGGAAACAAGCTTTTTAATCTCTTGCTCTATCTCTGGTGCATGTATATCTACCTCCTGTGCCTTTTTTCTTAAAACTGGGGCGCCATAAACATATATAGGTAAAATCATTACTCTTAATAAATTTAATTAAAACTCTCCTCTGCCTCTCTTTATAGCAGAGCAATCTAAATACGATTGCAAAATAATTGCAGCACTAATTTTGTCTACCATTGATTTGTCTCTTCTATCCATCTTTTTAACACCGCCATCTATCATTGTTTGGAATGCAATTTTCGAAGTAAATCTTTCGTCTTCTAAACTAACAGGAATGTTGGGGAAATGTTTCCTTAGAAGATTTAAAAATTGATCTACAAATTTTGCTCCCTCAGATGGGGTGTTGTTAAGGTTCATTGGATACCCTACCACAAATCTAGAGACCTTCTCTTTTTGGGTATAGTTTTTGAGATATTCAACAATAGTGCCAGATGGAACAGTTTCTATAGCTGTGGCGAAAACGCCCAATGGGTCACTTACAGCAACTCCGGTTCGTTTTTTACCATAGTCTATTCCAACAATTCTCTCCATAATGCAAAGTTAGTTTTTTTTTAGTACGTTTGAGGTTTATTTATCACTATGCCAAGACTATTTTCATACGATAATTTCGCCAATGGTAGCGAAACTGTTAGAGTTTTTGCCGACAAACACAGCCCTGTAATCATTTGTGATACCGAGGCTAAAAGAAATGAGCCCTTTAATGTTAAAGTCAAAATTGGCATGAATGTTAGGCACCCCAATACTCCAGAACACCATTATGAATACATTCAACTTTGGAATTTAGAAACTCTTATAGCAACCATGAAATTACAAAGATCTAGCTTTGGAGACTTACCAATTCACGTAGAAGCCAATTTCACATTCGTGCCTAAAGTGAGTTTGCGCCTTATAGCTCTTGCATACTGCAATCAACATGGGTTATGGCAAAGCAAAGAGGTGTTTGTAAAGGTGAAAGGAGAAGAGGGAGAAAAACTACATTGAGATATATTAAGAGTATAACAAATAGATTATCTAATAGCTGCTGTTAAAATGGCAAAAATTAAAAAAGAGAAGAGAAACAAACTGCGGAATAAATTCCGCTTTTCAATTTTCAACGACACCTCTCACGAAGAGATATTCGTACTGCGTTCAAATGGACTCATGATGCTTGTAAGCCTTGTACTGGCGGTAATTTTACTAATAGGGTCAGTTACAATTCTTATCTCGTTCACACCACTTAGAGAATTTATCCCTGGATACCCCAATGCACAAACGAGGCGCTCAATAGTACAAAATGCCATTAAGGCAGATTCCCTCGAACAAGCAATCAAGATGTGGGACTTCCATTTAAATAACATCCAACGAATTGTAACAGGTATGGAGCCTCTTAACGCAGAAGAGATAGCCTCGGCAAGTAAAGTTCAAGACACCACTGCAGGAGTTCTAATTAAAGGGGTCTCTAACAAAAGCGAC
>CAZHHY010000035.1:0-6623 GCA_964532375.1 uncultured Muribaculaceae bacterium | reverse complement strand
CATTACTACGTGAAGAAGTTCTAAAGCAAGAACAATTTAGTTTGCGGTCACACAGTAGAAAAATAGAGCAGATAGAGGGGCTCCACTTTTTTCCTCCAGTAAAAGGAGTTGTTTCCAATGGATTTAACGTAGCAATCAACCATCCTTTTATAGATATTGCAGCACCTGCAAACTCGGCTGTGTCTGCTGTTTTAGATGGTACTGTAATTCTCTCTACATGGACAGAAGAGACTGGCTACACAATCCAAATTCAACACGATAACGACCTAATTTCTATATATAAGCACGCCTCTAAACTTTTAAAAAAATCTGGCGAAAAGGTTAAAGCGGGAACCGCAATTGCACTTGTTGGAGACACTGGCTCTTTGAGTAGCGGCAATCATTTACATTTTGAATTATGGCATAAAGGGGTGCCTATAGACCCTCAGAAATATATAAAGCTCTAAGCACCTAAAATTATTATGAAGAGAAAAATAGCAATTTTAGGATCTACCGGCTCCATTGGAACCCAAGCATTAGATGTTATTTCAAGACATCCCAATTTGCTTTGCGCCGAGGTACTTACTGCCAATTCAAATGCTAAACTTTTAATAGAACAGGCAATCAAACATGACGTAAACGCTGTGGTAATTGCTAACGAATCTAAATACCAAGAAGTTTTCAATGCGCTGGACCCTCACGGTATAAAAGTTTTTACCGGTACAGAGTCTATTGGCAAGCTTGCATCTGCAAGTAACATAGATGTTGTACTCACTGCAATTGTAGGCTTCAGCGGCCTTCAGCCCACCATAGAGGCAATCAAGGCAGGCAAAGCAATTGCCCTTGCAAATAAAGAGACGCTAGTTGCTGCTGGCTCTATTATTATGAAATTAGCAAGGGAGTATAACTCACCAATTATTCCTGTAGATTCAGAACATTCAGCAATTTTTCAATGCCTTCAAGGAGAACGCGCCAAGTTAGAAAAAATTTTATTGACCGCATCGGGAGGCCCCTTCTTCAATAAAACTAAGGAAGAGATGGAGAAAGCCACTATTCAAGATGCACTCAAGCATCCTAAGTGGAACATGGGGTCTAAGGTTTCAATAGATTCGGCAACCATGATGAACAAAGGGCTAGAGATGATAGAGGCGCACTGGCTTTTTGGTATAGACCCTGCTAATATAGAGATTGTGGTACATCCCCAATCTATAATCCACTCAATGGTTCAATTTACAGATGGTTCGGTAACTGCCCAAATGAGCATACCAGACATGAGGCTCCCAATTCAATATGCCTTAACATACCCACAAAGAGTAGAACTAAACACAACCAGAATAGACTTTACAACTCTCTCTAATTTAGATTTTCACAAGCCCAATTTTGAGAAATTCCCCTCTCTGAAGCTAGCATATAAAGCAATCGAGAAAGGTGGAAATATCCCTTGTGCAATGAATGCAGCAAATGAAGCAGCAGTGAAATGTTTTTTAGAAGGAAAAATTAAATTCACACAAATAGTAGAAGTTATTGAAGAGACACTAAAAGAGATCACTTTTATTGAAGATCCCACTTTGGTAGATATCTTTGAAACAAATACAATAGCATATAACGCTGCAACAATACTTAGTAACAAATTAACGTCACAATAAATAGCAAACAAAACTAAATGGAGACACTTTTAAAAATACTGCAAGTAATTCTTGCTCTCTCAATATTGGTACTGGTACATGAATTTGGTCATTTTTTCTTTGCCCGTCTTTTTAAAATTAGGGTAGAAAAGTTTTACCTCTTTTTTGATGCTTGGTTCTCTATCCTAAAATTCAAACCCAAAAATAGCGAAACTGAATATGGAATAGGCTGGATTCCTTTGGGCGGATATTGTAAAATATCTGGTATGATTGATGAAAGCATGGATAAAGAGGCTATGAGTCAAGAACCTAAACCATGGGAATTTCGCAGCAAGCCCGCTTGGCAAAGGTTTTTAGTAATGTTTGGCGGAGTCTTCTTTAATTTTATCCTTGCTATTCTAATATATGCAGGAACTCTTTATACTTGGGGAGACGAATATCTTAAAACCGAAGATGCAATCTATGGAGTGCAGTGTAACGATCTTGCTCTTGAGATTGGCTTTAAAAATGGAGACAAAATTATCTCTTTTAACAACGAGAAAGTTGAGAAATTCCATGAACTACAAATAGCTCTCGCCCGCAATCAGGCAACAGAAGCACAAGTAATTAGAGCTGGTGAAGCAATTACTGTAAAAATAGATAATAGCTATCTACCCAAGGTACTACAAACTCCAGATATGTTCACATTAAGAATTCCATTTCAAATTTTAGAAGTTCCCGACACCTCTCTCAATGCTGGCATCCTTTTGCCAGGAGACCGAATTATCTCTATTAACTCTCAGGAGGCAGTTGCTATTCAAGACATACAACCAATACTTGCACAAAACAAAGGAAATACCTTACCCGTTTTAATTTTAAGAGAAGGTGCAGTTTTAGAAAAAGAACTCACTATTAATTCAGAAGGAATAATAGGCATAATTCTTGATGGAGATTATAATAAACTATTTAATTTTACTACCAAAGAGTATTCGTTGGTAGCCTCGGTACCTGCTGGTTTAAATAAAGCAGTAACCACAATAACTAACTATTTTAAAGAGCTTGGGCTCATATTTTCGCCAAAAACAGAGGCATATAAATCTGTTGGAAGCTTTATTGCGATAGGGAAAATATTCCCATCTTCTTGGAATTGGGAAATATTTTGGAACATAACGGCTTGGCTTTCAATAATGCTCGCAGTAATTAATCTTCTTCCAATACCAGCTTTAGATGGGGGGCACATTATATTCCTTATTTACGAAATTGTAACAAGAAGAAAACCAAGCGATAAATTTTTAGAACATGCTCAAATTGTTGGAATGTTAATTCTTTTTGGAATTATGTTCTTAGCATTTGGTAACGATATTTATAGACTTTTTAAATAAAATAGAGATGAAAGCATTTAAACTACTTTTTATAATTGCTGCAGTTGTTTCGATTCAATCTTGCAAGTGTACCGGGGGCCCACAATTAATGCCTAATGTGAGCGGTAAAGCAAATGAGGTGGTTATTGTTATTGGGAAAGGCGACTGGGAAACTGAGGCAGGCGCTGCGTTAAGGGCAGCCCTTGCAGCCGACGAACCATTTCTTCCTCAAAAAGAGCCAATGTTTACTCTTGTAAATATTCCTGAAAGTGCTTTTTCAAGAATTTTTCAAACGCACCGTAATATTATAGTGGTAAGTATTCTGCCAAATCAAGAAGAACCCAAAATTATATTTCAAGAAAATGTTTGGGCTGCACCTCAAATTGTGGCTACAATATCGGCCTCTAAAGCAAGCGATGTAGCGAAGATAGTACAGCAACAACAAGACCGGCTCTCTGGAGCAATATTAATGGCAGAGCGAAACCGGAACATTCAAAATGCAAAGAGGTATGAAGAGAGTTCGTTAAGAGCTGTAATAACAAGTGAATTTGGAGGCTCACCCTATTTTCCAAAAGGGTATAGCATTAAAAAGAAAACAGAAGACTTTATATGGATATCATATGAAACCACCTACACAAACCAAGGAGTGTTTGTATACAGGTTCCCTTATAAAGACTCTACCGATTTCTATCTAGAAAACCTAATAGCACGCCGTAACGAAGTTCTTTTTAGGAATGTTCCAGGCCAAATAGAGAAGTCATACATGACCACTAACCTAGAAATTGAACCTTCACTAAGGTGGGTCCGTTATAACAAAAGAGACTTTGCCGAACTAAGAGGGCTTTGGGAGGTGCAAAATGATTTTATGGGAGGCCCTTTCATAAGTCACTTCTTTATGGACAAAGAAAATCGCAATGTTATTGCTATAGAGGCTTTCGTATATGCTCCAAGGTATGATAAAAGAAATTATTTACGTCAAGTTGAGTCATTAATATATTCTTTTGAGCAATTTTAAACAAGTTTTTTTGGAACAATAAAAAAAACATATATCTTTGCACTCCCAAGATCGAAAAGATCGAATCTACAATGATAAGATCTATTAGCTTTTGAATGGTCCGTTCGTCTAACGGTTAGGACTCAAGATTTTCATTCTTGCAATAGGGGTTCGATTCCCCTACGGACTACAAAATAATAAAATTGAAAAATGGCAAATCACGCATCAGCAGAAAAGCGCGCGCGTCAAAGCGCAAAACGCAGAATTCATAACAAGTACTATGCACGCACAACTCGTAATGCTATCAAAGCATTACGTAATACTACAGATAAAGATGCTGCATTGGCTATGTTACCTAAAGTATCCTCAATGTTGGATAAATTGGCTAAAACTAACCTTATTCACAAGAACAAAGCAGCAAACCTAAAAAGCGGTATTACTGCTCATGTTAACAAATTAGGTTAATTTTTACGATTTGTCTCCAAAGTATAGAAAATGCTTCCCAATTTTGGGAAGCATTTTTATTTTACCTAATCATGAAAAAAAGACTTTCCATAAAAGAGTGGAACATAGATGAGAGACCAAGAGAGAAACTTATGGAAAAAGGAGCACAAGCACTTAGCGATGCCGAACTCATTGCAATACTTGTTGTAAGCGGAACTAAAGAAGAGAGCGCCTTAGATATTTCTAGAAATATCCTTCTTAAATGCGATAATAATCTTAGAGAGTTCTCTAGAATGAGTTTCGAAAGACTTACCGAAATTAAAGGACTAGGCCCCACTAAAGCAACAACGCTACTTGCGGTTTTTGAACTATTCAAACGGTTCATGCTAACATCGGGCAAAGAGCTCCCTAAAATTCAATCGTCTGAATATGCTGCAAAGATTATAAGCCCCATTTTAAGAGACCTTGGGCACGAAGAGTGCTGGGTGCTCTATTTGAACAGAGCAAACAAACTTATATGCAAAGAGAGGCTCAGCATAGGTGGTGTCTCTTCTACTGTAGTAGATGTAAAGATTATTGTACGGAATGCGCTAGAAAAACTAGCTAGTTCTCTAATTTTAGTACATAACCACCCCTCCGGGAATGCCTCTCCTGGCGAAAACGATAAAATTCAAACAAAAATTCTGAAAGATGCAGCAGCACTCTTTGACATATCGCTGCTAGATCACTTAATAATTGCGGGCGATAGTTACTTTAGCTTTGCCGATGATGGTATGATTTGATTATTTTGTATATTTGATGCGAATATATCAGAATTAAAACAAATGAATATTATAGACCTAGGTAAGAAAAACTCTGCGCTTAACAATTTTATAGCAGAAATTAGAGATTCTACTATACAAAAAGATAGCATGAGGTTCCGTACCAACCTAGAGAGGATTGGAATGGTTTTCGCTTATGAAATTAGTAAGGTTCTAGAATATACCTCTAAAGATATCACCACCCCTTTAGGAATTGCAAGATGCAATATAAGTGATAATAACATTGTTATTGCTAGTGTTCTTAGAGCAGGTTTGCCCGTGCATCATGGAATGCTCGGTATTTTCGACAAATCTCAAAATGCATTTATTGCCGCTTACAGAAAGTATGGCAAAGACAATAAGTTTACAATTCAAATAGAGTACACTAGCAGCCCAAGTTTAGAAGGCAAGGTGCTGCTTTTGGCAGATACTATGCTAGCTACCGGCTCGTCGGTAGTGCTTGCATATAATAAACTTTGCGAAAACGAAGCTCCCATTCACACACACTTAGTATGCCCTATTGCTAGTTCAGATGGCATAGAGTATCTATCCAAGCATCTTCCTCATAAAAGAGTAACGTTATGGGTTGGAGCAATAGATGAAGAGCTCACCATTAAATCATATATAGTTCCAGGACTAGGCGATGCTGGCGATCTTGCCTATGGAAGCAAACTCTAATTACCAGCCCAAAGAGATTGACAAATAAAGAGAGATTATCTCTTCTCGTAAACTTTTTCTCCATTTACAAAAGTCATCATTACATTGATGCCAGGTATCTCATTGCCAGGAGCAGTCATTATATCTTTATCTAGAATAACAAAATCGGCATACTTACCAATCTCTAAGCTACCTTTAAGGTTCTCTTCGAAAGATGCTTTTGCTGCCCAAATAGTCATAGACCTCAAAGCCTCTTCTTTACTTAAAGCGTTTTCCATTTGAAACCCTTCTGAAGGGATAAAATCTAAATTTTGTCTATAAACCGCAGCAAAAAAAGTATATATTGGGTTTACATCTTCTATTGGAAAATCTGTTCCAGATGGCAACCAACCAATCTGATCTAACAACTCTTTATATATATATGCACCTTTAAGTCTTTCGCCTATTCTCTCGTCTGCCCAAAGCATATCTGATGTGGCATGAGTTGGTTGAATAGAGGGCACTATTGAATATTTACCAAACAAATGAACATCTTCTGGAGCAATTATTTGTGAATGCTCTATTCTCCAACGCCTATCGTTACCTGGCTCAAGAAATTTGGCATAAGTATTTAACGCCTGTCTATTAGCTGCGTCTCCAATGCAGTGCATTGCAACCTGAAAATCATGTTCGTAGGCCCATTTACACAAAAGATCAAACTCCTCTTGAGTAATAACAGAGATCCCTTTTGTAGATTTCATATCGGAATAGGGCTCCAACATTAAAGCACCTCTAGAACCAAGAG
>CAZHHY010000034.1:12197-13600 GCA_964532375.1 uncultured Muribaculaceae bacterium | reverse complement strand
TTAAAAAGAATGCAAGTTATTGGGATAGAGGTAAAGGTTTTTAAAAATATTATAAATAAATTTATTAGAACAATGAAGAAAAGTATTTCAACAGTAAAGGCCCCTAAGGCAGTGGGGCCATACAGCCAAGCTGTAGAGTCAAATGGGTTTTTATATGTGTCGGGCCAGTTACCTGTAGATGTTACAACAGGTGAGTTTGTACCCGGTGGAATAAAAGAGCAGGCACATCAAGTGTTAACAAATATTGGATACATTCTTGAAGAGGCAGGCTACAGCTTTGCTAATGTTGTAAAGTCTACTGTTTATTTAACAGATATGAAAGATTTTACTGCTATGAATGAAGTGTATGCTACTTTTTACCCAGAGCCATATCCGGCCAGAGTGGCATTTGCTGTAGTTGGTTTGCCTAAGGGCGCTATGCTTGAGATAGATGTAATTGCTTCAAAATTATAAAATATCTCTATTTATATCTAAAAAAGTGAAGTGAACCTTCACTTTTTTTTGTATTGTAATAAATAATCTCTATTTTTGTACTAAGTTTAAATACTTTATTTTCAAAGGGGATAATTCACATCCACACAAATTAATCAATGTACGATATACTAGAACTAAGCAAAAAAAATCAGGAAGAGCTGATTGCCATTGCCAATGAACTTAAAATTGCAAAGGTGAAAAGCTTTTCAAAAGAAGATTTGGTCTATGAAATTCTTGATGAACAGGCAAAAGTAGGAAGCAAATCTATAGATCGCCCTGTAAGGCGCCCTGTTGTTAAAAGAGAACCTAAGGTTAGAATGCCAAATGTAGAAAAGAGTTCAGAGGCCACAAGTAAGGTTAATGTAGAGAACCAGCAGCCACAAATTAAAAAGGCTCAACCTCAACCACAAAAACCGGCCCAAGAGAAACCTCAGGCTCAGCCTCAGAAAGCCCAAGCGCAGCCTCAGCCTCAAAAAGCTCAATCACAAGCGCAACCTCAGGCTCAGAAAGCACAATCGCAGCCTCAGCCTCAGCCTCAAAAAACTCAATCACAATCGAAACCTCAGTCTCAGCCTCAGAAAGCACAATCGCAGCCGCAGCCGCAACCTCAAACTCAGAAGGTTCAAGTAGAGCAGCCTGTTATTAAGCCAACTGAACTCCCTGTAGTTATTGCCGATTCAAAAAACAGTGTTGCACTAGTGACACTAGTACAACAGCAGCCTAAGCAGCAGCAACCACCTGTGCCTAAACAAGCAACAGAGGTAAAAGCTCAATCGTCTAGCCCTGCAGATAAAAAACAAACTGATTCTGTATTGGACAAGCCATTAAGACCTAGAAGAGGCCGTAAAACTAGTGCTGGAGAAGAGAATAAAAAGGGAGTATCTGAAGATAAAGCAGCAGATAATATTTTAAATAAAGATGATATTCCT
>CAZHHY010000034.1:0-12187 GCA_964532375.1 uncultured Muribaculaceae bacterium | reverse complement strand
CAAACTTCTACTGAAACTCAGCCTGAAAAACAGAGAAATTTGCCTTTCGATAAAAAAGATAATCAAAGGCACAATAAAGAGCAACAATCTAAACAAAAATTTGAATTTGAAGGTGTTGTAGATGCTACTGGTGTACTTGAAATTATGCCCGATGGCTATGGTTTTCTTAGATCATCGGATTACAACTACTTAAACTCTCCAGACGATATTTACGTATCTCAATCTCAAGTGAAATTATATGGGCTTAAGACAGGAGATACTCTTATAGGTGAAATTAGGCCTCCAAAAGAGGGAGATAAATATTTTCCTCTTGTAAAAGTTAAGCAAATTAATGGTAGAGGGCCAGAGTTCATTAGAGATAGGGTACCATTCGATTTTCTAACACCACTTTTTCCAACAGAGAAATTTAACATTACCTCTAATGGCCATAATAATCTTTCTACACGAGTTGTTGATTTATTTGCGCCCATAGGAAAAGGACAAAGAGGTCTTATTGTAGCTCAACCTAAAACGGGTAAAACCGTATTGCTAAAAGATATTGCAAATGCAATTGCCGATAATCATCCCGAGGTGTATATGATTGTTCTTCTTATAGACGAACGCCCCGAGGAGGTTACCGATATGTCTAGGAGCGTAAGGGCAGAGGTTATTGCTTCTACTTTTGATGAACCAGCCGATAGACACGTAAAGGTTGCAAATATTGTACTTGAGAAGGCTAAAAGATTGGTAGAGTGTGGTCACGATGTGGTAATACTTTTAGATTCAATTACTAGGCTTGCAAGAGCGTTCAATACGGTTCAACCAGCTTCTGGTAAGGTGCTTAGTGGTGGTGTAGATGCAAATGCTTTACATAAACCAAAAAGATTTTTTGGAGCTGCACGTAACATAGAGAATGGTGGTTCATTAACAATCTTGGCAACTGCCCTTACAGATACTGGTTCAAAAATGGACGAAGTTATATTTGAGGAGTTTAAAGGTACTGGTAATATGGAATTGCAACTAGATAGGAAACTCTCTAATAAACGAGTATTCCCTGCAGTAGACGTTACTCTTAGCAGTACTAGAAGAGAAGATCTTCTCTTTGATAAAGAGGAGCTAAATAGAATATGGATTTTAAGAAACTATTTAGCCGATATGAATTCTGTAGAGGCAATGGAATTTATGAAAACCCGTCTTTTGAGAACAGAAAATAATAATGAGTTCTTGTTCTCTATGAACGGAGAATAGAAAAACTACTTAACTTTAATATATTTCTTAATGGGAGTATGCTACAAACCAAAAAGGTGAAGAGCTACTCCCATTATTATTCCTATAGCCATGTTAATAGCTTTTGCTTTTACAAAACTTTTTTTACTCTCGGCAAGTAAAGGGAGCGCAGTATGTCCATCTTGTACAATTGAGCTTGCGAACAAAACCGAGAATGGGACCATTCCTGTGGCAAACATTGTTATGAAAATCATGTGAGGGCCAGACTCTGGAATTAGTCCAATAACTGCAGCTAATAGAATTACTATAAATATATTATTGGCTACCCAATGATCTAAGTGAAGAAATTGCATCCCAAAATTGATTACTAGTAAGGCTCCAAATGTCCACAAGAATATTGATTTAAAGTGTTTGCGAACCACGTGATTCCAAAGGTGATCTTTAATGAAGTGATCGTTAGATTTTAAAGTAAGAAATAATATTACAACAGCTAACCCGGCAAATAGAAGGTTAATCCATCTTTCACTAAAAACATCGAAAACGCTATGATTGTGGCCTGCATGGTCATGAGCTACGTGCTCTATTGCAGCATGGTCGTGCTCTAGAAGGCCCATTACAACAGCAGCAATAAATAGAGCTACTCCTAAAAGGATAAAAAACCTCTCTTTAGAGATGTTTTTTAGATTGGTACTAATTTTACCTCCGAAAATTGAATCTGGTTGGTGTTGGTGAGAGCTACAGCAATCTTCATGAATTTCATAATGGCTAGGGCTAAATGGAGCCACTTCTTTTTTAACGAACTTATCGGTAATAATGCCAGCTATTACCCCTGTAGCAAAAAGAGCTACAAAAAGAATAATTGCTGTTTTTGGAATTAATGCAAGAATTATAAAAGCCTCATCTCCAGAAGAGGCAATCATCATTGCTACTAGTGCCCCAAAGCTCAATAGTTTGTGAGTATATAAAGAGACTACTGCAAAACCGCCTACACAACCAGGTATTAGCCCCAGGGTGGCGGCTAAAAAAACTTGCTTAATAGGTGAATCTTTCAATTTTCGAAAGCTTTTTCCGTGAGTATGAATATTAATATATTCTATGAGCAGCATCATTATCATTACTAATCCAGTAATAAGAACGCTGTTCTTTAGTGCCTCCAGTATTGTGTTCATCTATTTTCTTTTGCTGAATTATTATTTTGAAATATATAGTTTCATTAGTTCATGGGCGGCTACAAAGGAACTAACTTTGCCATGTAGCACTTTGTTTTCATAATCTAAGAGATTCTGCTTAATTGCTTCATTTTCAAAAAAATGATTTTTTAAATCTTCTTGTATTGTCTCGTACATCCAAAAACGAGACTGCTCTCTTCTTTTGGTTAAATAGTAACCAGTTTCATGTGCTAGTTTAAAGTATTCTAAAATTTTTTCTAATACTTGATCTAGCCCCTCTTTAGTTACCGAAGAGGTTGTTAATGCAGTTGGGACCCACCCCGATTCGGTAGGAGGGAAAAGATGTAACGCATTTTTATAAAGAGCTTTTGCTAGTGTAGCTTTTTCTATGTTGTTCCCATCTGATTTAGTTATTGCTATAAGATCTGACATTTCCATAATGCCTCTTTTGATCCCTTGTAATTCGTCTCCAGCTCCTGCTAACATAAGAAGAAGGAAAAAGTCACTCATTGAATGAACTGCTGTTTCTGATTGGCCAACACCTACGGTTTCTATAAATATAACATCGTAGCCTGCTGCTTCACAAAGTATGATACTCTCTCTGGTTTTTTGAGCTACGCCACCAAGAGAACCACTGCTGGGGCTAGGCCTAATAAATGCATTTGGGTCGTTACAAAGGGTTTCCATACGAGTTTTATCTCCCAAGATACTTCCTTTACTCTTTTCGCTACTTGGGTCTATTGCCAGTACAGCTAATTTGTGTCCTTTTGCGGTTATAAGCCCTCCAAATGCTTCTATGAATGTGCTTTTGCCAGCTCCTGGTACCCCCGTAATTCCAATTCTCATAGATTTTACAGCTTTAGTAAGGCAGCGTGTAATAATCTTTTGTGCCACTATTCGATGGTCTGCCCTAGAGCTTTCTACTAATGTAATTGCTTGGCTAAGGATAGAGGTGTTGCCGGCTATAATGCCTGCTACATACTCATCTTCACTCAGAAGTTTTGTTCTGTTTCTATTGAAAAAATTTCCCAAATATGGATTTACAACTGGTGGCTGTTCAATACCTTTGTTTACTTTTAGTGCGCTATCAAAATTTTTCTTTTGCATCTTGTTCTCTAATTTAAAATTTATCCTGCTATTGAATAATGTTGCCTGTAATTATAAGATTCATTACAGGTCTGGAAGGAGAGTTGCTTATAATTGTAAGGATATATGTTTTCTCGCCAATTTCTTGTGAGGTATTTACCTCTATTTCAATTATCCCTGTATCTCCTGGTCTAATTTTAGCTGGGTATTTTGAGCTAATATGTGAAAATTCAGTCTCAACTTTATGAATAAGTAGGTCTCGGCGGCCAAGGTTACGAATTCTAAAGTTTGTATTTACTTTAGCCCCTTTTTTTATTTTTCCAAAATCGTAACTAGAAGAACCGGCCATAGGCAGAGGGGCGTTATCTTTATCTTCTTTAGATAGATTCGAAAAGTTATCTCTTAAAGAAGCGAATATTTTTAACTCTCTATCGCTAACTCTATTTCCGTTTACAGAGATGGTATTACTATAATAAGTTTTCCCCCAACCATTAGAATTTACTGCATCTATAGTAAATAGTAGCTCTTTTTTTTGCCCTGCAGGAATTGTAACTGGGTTAGGGTGTACCGAGAGCCCTTTTGCAAGGTTTGTAAAGGCCACCTCAATACTTCTATTAGAGGTGTTGGCTGCTTCTATAGTCATTGTGTAATTGTTGTCTTTAGAAATGTTCCCAAAATCTATAAATGATTTGCGAAAAGAAAGAGCATTAAAGTTTTCTGGGAAAAGCTCTTTTAAAGATTTTAGCTTCTCGTGAACAACTCCTTTCATTCGTAATATTATTGGTTTAGGTTCTCCTGTTATATATACAGTTAGAGACTTATCGAAAGGATATGCGCCTTGGTCGTTTAAATAAGTTACATCAATTTTTCCGGTTGCTCCTGGCATTATAGGATTTTTTGTCCACTCTGGCTTAGTGCATCCACAAGAGGAGATTACAGTTTGGATTACTACAGGCTGTTCAGATATGTTTTTAAAAGAGAAGGTACAAGTATGACGCCCGGAATTTAACATTATATCTCCAAAATCATGAACTATCTTATTGAATTTTACACTGTTGGGTTGAGAATATGTGAATGAACAAACGGCAATGCTAATTGCTGTTAAGACTGTTTTTATATATAAAAATCTTCTCATGATTTGGGCTTTATATTAAGTTTTTATAATTGCTATACTTAAGAGTTTAGAGTACAAAGATACGATTTGTATTTGTTCTATTAAATCAAATTTCTATCTTTGCAACAATCAAACCAATTTAAAATTTACTTACAATGGCTTACAAAATTTCAGATGACTGCACAGCGTGTGGAACTTGCATAGACGAGTGCCCGGTAGAGGCAATAACCCCTGGCGATATCTATGTAATTGATTCAAATATTTGTACAGACTGTGGTTCATGTGCAGATGTGTGCCCGGTTAGTGCAATTAGCCCAGAATAATTATCATTCAAATATGATAAAAAACAAGGATGTCCAAATGGGCATCCTTGTTTTATTCAATGAACCTAATTGGCTCTTTATCTATTAATGAACTACCATTTTATTAGCGCTTCCATGAAGTGAATAACCGTTTAATAGGGTAGAGCCTCTATGGTCTTTAATAGATATTTGAAAACTATACTCTCCTATAGGCGGTTGGTAATTCATTGAGAAATCTTTCAATGATTTTTCTAATTCTTTCCCAGAGACACATTTGGGCTTTAAAGTTAACTCTTTAAATAGTTCATTATCTTTATAGATGTGTAAAATAATCTCTTCATCTACCCAATTATGAGCATTAAAGACATACATTTTATCATTATCTTTCCATATACCATTTTCATAAACAATATTCTTTGCTTTTGTTTTTGCCGGGAAAGTGATGTTTATATGAGTTTCATTCATATAATCTGTGTAGTTAGTAGATTTAGATTCGGTAAATGCTAGGGCATTCCAACCCGTATCTTGGAACTGAGTTGTCTTTTGACAAGAGTAACAAGCGAGCCCTAAAAATAGAAGAGTTAAATACTTTTTCATAATATAAAATTTAAGATAAATAAAAGATGAATTATAGATATTTGCACTTTAAATAGTTGATTATAAGATATTTATAATATTTAGAGTTGTTATTCTCCCCAGGTAACATACCAGTTTTGGGTATAAACACTTCCAGGAATTACCTCGATTGATATACTTTCTATAGCTGCATATAGTTCATTTGATTCTATAGGGTACTCAAATGTTATTATTGCATATGTACCTTCGTAACCCAAATATAGATAATCGTAATTTTGGACTGGATCTAGTTTTAGAGTCCCATTTTTATAGTGAGTAATATTTTTAATTGTATATGAATAAGATACATTAACATTTATATACGGTTCTATTGCTTGAATAATGCTCATGTTGGATGGACGAGTAAAATTAGCTCTCACAAAAAGAATAACTTCACAACTTTCAATCTCGTTGGTCTCAGGATTATTCTGGTTGTATGGATATGTATCTACATATAATGTTATTGGGTCATATACTTCTACAAAACAAGAATCTTCGAAGGTGCCATCTTCACTTCTAACCGTAATAATAGAAGATCCAAACATTTTTGTTGTTAACGAGCCTGTAATTGGATTTACAAATATTATATTTGGATTAGAAGAGTGATAAGTATAGTTTTGGTTAGTTGCATCTAAAGGATATATGGTTGCATTTAATTGATGTGTTGTGCCAGTTATCAATTTTAGAGAAGAACTCTCTAGTGATATTCCAGTTACAGGTATGGTTGTGCTAATGTCTGTTAAGTTTGAGACATCTACCCTCCAAGATATTTCGTTTATTGAGGTTCCATTAAATACTATAGTCTCTTTATAATGGTTACCTCTAATGATATCAAAATTGTTTGTTGTGTTTAAGCCTAAGTAGTTTTTATATATAATAGTTCCTGTTTTATAAGGACTGTTATAATCTGCTGTAATCTCTACAAATGTGCATATATCTGCTTTATAACCAGGGTTTTTATCTATGGGGGTATAACTGGTTCCTATTGTACCTTGCCTGTTTTCAAACATATATAAAGGGAGTGCCTCGTCATGATTTAGAGGTTCTAGATTGCCTCCCTCCAAAGCATCTCCACTGTGTGCAATTTGCCAAATATTTGGTGTGTTTACAGAAAAGAATGAGCACTCAGTAGGGGTGTTTTTTAATTGGATCTTTTTGATAATTACATCTACTTGTGGGTCTAAATTAGATTTATCGAATACATAGGTGATTTTTGAAAATATTCGAGTTAGAGGAATAATTAAGCTTTTAACATTTGGAGAGATTGCTTGGGTTAACTCTCCACTATAAATGACATTGCCTCCAGTGCCAACCATTGTATTGTGGGTTGTTAATCTCAAGTTAGATAGGTTGTTGCAACTACTAAAGTTTAAATTGCCCACATTGGCAATTGCGGCTATCGTTTTTATACCATAACTTAATTGTAGCGTTGTACTAAGAGAGTTAATTAGATATAGATGCTCAATAAGTTCTTGATTAGCATCGAAAATGAATAAGTTTATATCTACTATATTACCAGAAAAGCACCCGCTCTTTGAGATTCCAAAGGTGTCAAACCCAATTGTTATTGAAAGATCTTTGTTGAGGTTACTCAATAAACTCACCTTTTCACATCCAATACAAATAGATAAGAGAAAAATGCCAAAGAATAATTTGTGCCAATAAAGGTTTGTTACTGCCTTTATTATAGTGGTTAATTGGTTGCTACTTTTCATTCGAATAGATCTTTATTTAAATTATATTTATTAATTAGATGGCTTATTTCTGGGTCTAAACCGCCTCTGTAAGCCATTTTTATATCTAACTCTTTAGATTTTAAAAAATATTGTGCTGCCTTTTCTTCAAAACCCATTCTAGCATAGAGTATTGCCAGCATATAGGTCTGTTTTGCACATTGAGCGGTTTTCTCTAAAATCTGGAGGGCAGAGTGGTCATGGCCTAATGAGATGTGCGCTATTGCAGTATTTATATCATTATAGTGGCTAAGAATAGCTAGCGATTTTACGTACTCTCGTTTTTTTAAGAACTCTACTCCTTGCATATAAAGAGTATCTAGCTCTGTTGTGTGTATGGTATCTTTAATCATCCCTTTTCTTAAAAGGTTCAATCTGAAATTTACCCTACGGAGTTTTGGGTATAGCGAATCTTTGATATATTGATACTCTTTTCGTCTTTTTTTAAGATACTCCTCTCTATTGTCTAGATTCTCTATATCCCATGCTTGTAAAATGAGTTCTCTATTAATTATTAATGGATCTCTCTCTATTAATAATTTAAGGGTGTTCCAATCTTCGGGTATTGAGAGGGTAACTATTTTACTACTATCTATTTCGGGTGATACTACTGTACTTACTATATTGCAGCTCCCAAGATTTAGGTTAATAGTGTGTTCAGATATTTTTTCAATTGAATTGTAGAGAAGATTTTTAATTGAGAGAGCTCTTTTATTTGAAAGCTCTTTGTTGCTACTGTAATTCCCCTCGGGCGATGAGAAGGATGTTATATAGAGAGTGTCTAAATCAAATTTTTCTTCTGAGATAAGATCATAAATAATTTGGTTAATCTTCTCTATTTCATGAATGTTTTGTTTGAAACTTGGTTCTATTCTCCATTTGTTTACTGGGAATGATATGTTTGCATCAAAATTAATTTGAACTTTTCTCTCTATGATTTTCTTCTTGTATTTAGCAATATCTTGAACAAGCCCACTCATAGAAGAGACATTGTACACTATGGAGTCTGAAGCTCTTAATTTTACTTGGGCCCCATTGATATCTCTTATTGTGCTAGATATCCATAAATTTAAACGAGATGAGTTTTCGTTTGTGTAAATATCTTGTCTATAGTGGTATTCAAAATCTCCTTCGCTATTACATATAACTGAATCTAGAAGGCACCCTGTTGGGTATGGAGTTTTTATGTATTTGTTATACTTATTATTTTTCTCTCTCTTTTTACGGTTGTTTTTAGAAATTAACCAATGTTTTAAATATTGCTTTACAATTCTTTGTTCTGTAACTCCAAATTCTGTTTTTAAAGAATCGTTGAGCTCGCCATAAATAGCAAGTGAGGTGGGTAGATTGCGTTCTAAGAAAATTGCTAGATTGGGCAAATCTGCAAATACTTCTAAATAGTTAATGTTGTCTGGAATTATTGATTTAAGGTAATTCTCAAATTTTTTATACCCTCTTTCTTGGGCTCTTTTAAACTCTTTCCCACTTACTATTATTTTTTTGAAATGTGAAGTATCTACTCCTCTTCGTAAAATAGGAGTCATCTCTGTTTGCCAGCTGCTGTTTTGGAGTATAGAGGGAACCGTTATTGTAAAATTTAATGTGATTATACCATTTCTTTCGGCAATATTATTTGCTTTGGCACTTATTGTTACCTCGTTAAGGTGCCTCAAACCAACTAATTCGCCACTCTCTTTGTCTACTATAGTTTGATTAAAAACTACCTCTTGCCCCTGTTCGTTTGTGAATGTAAACGAACTGCTTAAATTAGTTCCAGGTTCTCTATTATGGGAAATGTTGTAATCTTGAGTGCTATTACTAGAGCTTAGCCCTGGAGCTGCATTGCTCTTGATAACACGGTATAGAGGCGTTTTGCAGCCGGTTAAAATTAAAAGTATGAATAGCAATTTACTCTTCATCTATATAATATATATTAATGCTAATGTGATTTTTGATGGATAGAGCTTAATTCCACGCCAAGTGCCCTCGTAATCTCCGCATAGCTCTCTGCGATACTTGTTGTAACTAACCCAGCCCGAATAGATTCCAACCTCGGCCTCAATATTCCATCTTTTAGATATCATTTTTGCATAGCCAATACTTAACGTTAAGCCAGCTGTGCTACCGTAATATCTTAAGTGATTTATACCTGCATTAAACTGAACTGCAGTTACAGAAACTCCTCCAAAGTATCCCGAATAGTTATGCCATTTCCACCATCTTATTCCTGGTTGAATCATGATATGCTTCAATTTCTTATTATTGCTAAAAGTTACAGGGTTCCAAGAGAGTGGAAGATGAATAATTACCTTTTGTGAAACTGCTTTCGATAACTCTATATTTATACACCCAACAGCCATTGAAGCTATATTTACCCCTAACGAGTAATTTTGCGCTGCGCAATTGCGCTGATATAAAACTATCCAGAGCGCACTAATACATGCGATATATCTTAACTTATATAGTTTCACTTAAATATATATTATCTATTTTATTTTCTTCCCATGGCTCTACCGAGGCGTTCCAGAGAATAACTTTGTGTGATGAAATTGTTGCTCTAAACCTATACTGCATACCTCCTTGAAATCCATTGGGAGGAGCTGGTAATTTGAGATAATATGTCTCTTGGCTCTTTAAATTAGAGCTAGAGGTATTTTCTATATCTAATTGAACCGGAATCTCTATCTCTTTCTCTAGTGGCAAAATTATGTAGCTAGCTGTATTGCAATTTATAAGCATTTGTGCCTTAGTGTTTTCGATTGATTTGGCAGGAGTTATCTCTCCATTAGCTAGTGCTAGTGTTTGACCCCTTTTTGGAACTCCTATTAGTGCTTTGTTTAGATGAATTTGGTTTGAATCTAGGGTAGTGTTTACTTCAATTATTATTGAGGTAGCAGCATGCTTAAAATTAAACTCAATTTTGGAGTGGTTGCAAATGGTTATATCTCTCTTTTGAGCCCATAGGTAATCTACTCCATTTTCAAGAGTATCTGACTTACCCTTCTTACAGGTGAACCCATTTAAAGAAGAGGAGTTTGTAGAGAGTGCGTAGAAATCGTAATAGCCTGGCGATAAGTAGAATGCAGAGCCGTTTCTAAATTGAAGATTTCCAGACATATCTGAGATTGTGCTAATTGGAGTGGTTGGATGCTCACTTTTTAGAGCGGGATCTTCTCCACAGTAATATGCAAAAACGGAAGTTTCGACCCCTGCTGGGAAAGCAGAGGCCGATTTTGTAATTGCATAACTTCCACAAAAGCTCACTCTAAATTGTTCATTGTAGCTCTTATCTTGGTTGCAAGAAGAGCAGCTCTCTCTTATGCATGAAAAGAGAGCAGGCACAAGCAGCAGTGAAAACATCTGTTTTTTATTTAAGTTAATTCTCATCTCTATTGCTCAGTTAAAGGAGAGCTAGCAATAGTTTCGTTTGTCCAGTCTATTAGAGTAGCTCCTCCAAATGAGATAACTGTTGCACCTGCAGTGAGGGCAAACTTGTAATATTTTCCTGCCTCATATGCTCTAGCAGGCAATGTTGCTATATATTTTTTATTGCTTACAGGGGTTCCTCCTATTGTGGCATTAAGAATAACTTCTACATCTAAAGGTAAAGAGGTAAGAGGCAGCATAATCTTCTCACCTTTATTGCCATATAGTGTGAGTTCCGAAAAGACATCCTTTTCTGAAGAGGCAGAAATGTTTCCTGTTTTTAATTCCATTTTAGAACTCGCTGTGGGCTTAGAGGGGGTAATTTTAATTGAGGTAACGCTAAGGTTACTCACTCCATCGCCTGCAGAGACAGCTATTTCTATACCTACAGCCTTGTGTTGGTATTGGAAGCTAACACTCCCGCCCTCACTTATTGAGCCTGCACTTGCCCATAAATAATCTTTGTCATTTGTGAGTTGCCCAGAGTAACCTGCTGCAAATGTTAACCCCGGAGCGGTTTTACTATTTAGCGACACAGAGTAAAAATCATAAGTTCCTTTGGGTAAATAGAGTAGAGGCTCAGGAGTAAGAGTGCCTTCAGTTAAAACAGTAGCTTCAACCGGAGTGCCGCTAGTAAATGTTGCAGAGGCTGGGTTGGCATAAATTGATGCTTTATTCCCTACTTTGAAAGCTGGAGGTGCTTTTGTAAATGGAGTTTCATTGTAATAAGCAAAGAATTGTACTTCACTTTTCTCACTCCTCTGTGCGTTCTCCTCTTTTTGGCATGACCAAAGAAGTGCAATTGCGACTATCGCAAAATGATAGCTTTTTAAATTTTTCATAAAATGTTTTTTAATTTGTTTGTTAATTGCTCTATTTGTTTTATTGCTTTAATTATTTAAACATTAGTATGTTACTAGTTTGTTGTTTTTTATAAAACAATCTCTTCGTAATGATTATAATCTATCCAATCTATTATGGAAGACGATAGATACTCTATTTTATAGGGTGTGACATTTAGGGAAAGCCTGTATACTCTTCCTTGCTCTAACCCTGCTTCTAGGAATACTTTAGTTATTAATGTTTTGTCTGTATTGTTGGCGATACCATCTATTAGAGTTATTTTAATAGTCAAATCGTTCCCGGGAATTATAGGATTACAATAAAATAACCATACATCTTCTTTGCTATTGTATTGAGTGTTCTCAAAATAATCTGAAGTTTGCGACTCATACCCGCATATTCCATTGGTAATATCTAAAAGGGCATCTTTTTCTTGTGGTGGCGATATCTCTATCTGTTTCACTATATAATTATTTAAATTGCTATCGAGTGAGCACTCTATTGCAATTATAGAATTTGCCAGGTTAAAGAATAGAGGAACTTTGTTTGAAGGCGATTTCGTTATCTGTTTTTTGGTACTGGTGTAAAAGTACTTTACCCCATTTTTTAGCTTTATTCTGCTATTTTGAATAATTGTATCGGAAGAGAGGAATGCGCGAAAATTATACTCTCGCGGGAGCAACTTAAGTACAC